>JAYGEF010000344.1:0-31009 GCA_046582535.1 Alphaproteobacteria bacterium | reverse complement strand
GGCGCGGACCATAAGCAAATAGGTCATCGGCGTCAAGCGGCATCGCAAAGAGTTAACCGTTGTATTTGAATTAGTTAACAATGTTTTTGTGATTGCCTCCCGGGTCCTTTGGGAGTATGATCTTCGTTTTCCAAAATGTGCCGGAAACGGACCCTATGTTGAGACAACGTCTCGGCGACGAACTTAAGGTCGCCATGAAGGCCAGGGAGCAGCACAAGGTCTCCACGCTGCGCCTTATCCTCGCCGCCCTCAAGGACCGCGACATTGCCGTGCGCGCCAACGGCGGGCCCGACGGTATCGACAACGATGAAATCCTCGAACTGCTGGCCAAGATGGTAAGCCAGCGTCGCGAGAGCATCAGGCTTTATGAGGAAGGCGGGCGGGTCGATCTCGCCGAACGCGAGGCCGAGGAAATCGTTATCATCGAGGCCTTCCTGCCCCAGCAACTCAATGACAGCGAAGTCGGTGAGGCCATCGCCGAGGCCATCGCCGAGGTTGGCGCCAAGGGGCTCAAGGATATGGGACCGACCATGGCGGCGCTTAAGGCGCGCTATACGGGTCGCATGGATTTCAGCAAGGCCGGCGCCGCGGTGAAGGCGCTGCTGGTCTGATGCCAGCGGTCATTTTATAGTGACCGCTGGTAAGCGCGACCGCGCGTCGCCGCTTATGCGGCGGAAGGGTGCGTGCCGTTTGAACGCCCATCGGTCATGCTTGATGACCGATGGTATAACGTAATGCGCGACCGTTTTTTGGGGGATAAGACGTAGGGTGAGTTTTACACCTGAATTTCTCGACGAGATTCGCCTCCGGGTGACGCTCAGCGACACCATCGCGCGGCGGGTCAACCTGACGCGCAAGGGCCGTGAGTTTTCCGGGCTCTGTCCTTTCCACAAAGAAAAGTCGCCGTCGTTCACGGTCAACGACGACAAGGGTTTTTTCCATTGCTTCGGCTGCGGCGCCCACGGCGACGTCATCGGCTTCGAAATGCGAATCGACAACCTGGGCTTTCCCGAGGCGGTCGAGCGCCTGGCTAATGCGGCGGGCCTCGCCCTGCCAACCCGGACCCCGGAGGATCAGGAACGGGCCAAGCGCCGCACTTCCCTGTTCGAAGTGGTCGAGGCGGCCAGCGCCTGGTTCGAGTCGCGGCTGGTTGATACTGGCGGCGCCCGGGCCCGCCAATATCTCGAACAGCGCGGTGTCAATCAGGCGACCATCACCGCCTACCGAGTCGGCTGGGCGCCGGATTCGCGCAACGCCATCAAGGGGGCCCTGGCTGGCCAGGATATCTCCGAGGCGATGATGATCGAAGCCGGGTTGCTGGTCACCCCGGAGGGCGGCGGTAAGCCCTATGATCGATTCCGCGGCCGTATCATTTTTCCGATTACCGACCGGGGTGGTCGTGTGGTCGCCTTCGGCGGCCGGGCGTTGGGTGACGGCACGCCAAAGTATCTCAACTCGCCGGAGACGCCGCTGTTCCAGAAGGGCCGCTTGCTTTACGGCCTGGCCCTAGCGCGCAAGCCCGCCCACGACGCCGGCAGCGTTATCGTCACCGAGGGCTATATGGATGTTATCGCCTTGCATCAGGGTGGCATCGAGAATGCGGTGGCGCCGCTGGGCACGGCCCTGACCGAGGATCAGATGCGCGAGCTATGGCGCCTGGCCCCGGAACCGGTGGTCTGTTTCGACGGCGACGAGGCCGGCAGCCGGGCCGCGTTCCGCGCCGCTGAGCGCTCGCTGGCGTTGCTCAAGCCCGGCCGCTCGCTGCGATTCGTGACCCTGCCGTCCGGTGAGGACCCGGACAGCCTGATTGCGGCGCGCGGCGCCGAAGGTGTGCGCGACGTGCTGGCCCGGGCCCGGCCCCTGGCGGATATCCTCTGGGAGATGGATGTGGCGGGCCGCGCCGCCGACACGCCCGAGCGCCGGGCCGGGGTCGAAAAGCGCCTCATGGACCGGGTTGGCAAGATTGCCGACACCTCGGTTCGCAATCACTACCGGCGCGATTTCAAAGCCCGGCTGTGGGCCGCCTTCGATGGCGGCGCGCGCCGACGCCCGCAAGCCCGGTCGAGTGGCCACCGGCCGTCGTCCATGGGCCGTGGGAAATTCGCGTTTCGCCCGCCCGAGCCGCGCCTTACGGAACCACTCGGCAGCGGTGTGACGGGGCTTGCCGAGCGTCGCGAACGGCTCCTCGTGGCCACCATTTTGGCCCATCCGGGCCTGTTGGCCAGTGTCGGCGAGGCGTTTGCCGTCGTCGAAATTTCCAGCAGCGAACTTGACAAGCTGCGGCGTGCTATTCTAGATGCGTCAATCGAAATTTCTGACCTTGACAGTGAGACCTTGAAGCGCCACCTGTCAGAGCGAGGGTTTGCAACAACCATCGATCGTTTGGTGGCGCCTCTGGATTGGTCGGAAAGGCGTCTCGAAGATCAGTTGGGGAAACCTGGCGGGGCGTTGGCGGAACTGGAGGCGGGATGGCGCCATGTGTTGTCGCGCCACGAACGCGTGATCACGTTAGAAGCCGAATTGAAGGCCGCCGAGGCGGCAATGGGTGAAAATATGACCGATGAGACGTTCACCCGATTCAAAGCTCTTAAGCAAATGGTCGACCAGGTCGCCGGCGAGGATGCCGAGTTGGATCTAACCGGCGGGAATGGTTGAGGAGATATAGAGGCATGGCAGCCACCAAAACGAATACCGCCGAAGAGGAACGCAGCGAAGAGCCCGATGGCCCGCTGATCGACTCCTTGAGCGCATCGGTCAAGAAGATGATCGCGCAGGCCAAGGAGCGCGGCTACGTCACCTATGACGAGTTGAACAAGGCGATGCCGCCGGAGCAGGTGTCTTCCGAGCAGATCGAGGACACCATGGCTATGCTGTCCGAGCTCGGCATCAACGTCATCGAAAGCGATGACAGCGAGGAAGGCACGCCCGCCGAAGGCAAGGCGGTGGAGAAAGCCGCCACCCCGGCGACCACCACCGAGGATGTTGGCACCACCGACGACCCGGTGCGTATGTACCTGCGCGAAATGGGCTCGGTCGAGTTGCTGTCGCGGGAAGGCGAGATTGCCATCGCCAAGCGCATTGAGGCCGGCCGGGAAAAGATGATCGGCGGCATTTGCGAAAGCCCCCTGACCCTGGCCGCAATTGTCGAGTGGCGCCAGGCCCTCATGGACGGCGAAATTCTGCTGCGCGATATCATCGACCTGGACGCCACGTATGGCGGCTCCAATAACGCCAACAACGCTAATAATCCCAACAATCCTAATAACCCTAACAATCCTAATAATCCCAATAACGCCAATAATCCCAACAGTCCCAACGGCGCGGGCGAGAGTAGCGCGCCCGAGGCAACCGAGAGCGCCGCGCCCGACGGAGCGGCGCCTCAGGAAGCAGCCGGCGGCAGTGCTGCCGGCGGCGCGGAAGCGCAGGCTGGTGGCGGCGAAGCCAACGGCGGAGCGACTGAAAACGCCGCGCCCGACGACGACGATGACGACGACGAGGACAACACCTTGTCCCTCGCGGCCATGGAAGCCGCGTTGTTGCCGGAAGTGCTGGCCACCTTCAAGAAGATCGACCGTGCCTACGGCAAGATCCGCAAGCTCCAGGAAGAGCGCCTGGCCGAGGCGCTCAAGGGCGCTGACACCAGCGACGAAGACGAGAAGCGCTATGTTCGGGCCAAGCGCCATCTCTACAAACTGATGGACGGCGTCCACCTCAAAAACAATCGCATCGAGTGGCTGGTGGCCGAGCTCTATACCAACAACCGCAAACTCATTACCCGCGAAGGCAACCTCATGCGCATGGCCGAGCGCTGCAAGGTGTCGCGGGTCAAGTTTATCGAGTCCTACACCGGCCACGAGCTCGATCCGCGCTGGATCCGCCGGGTGTCGGCGCTCAAGGATACCGGTTGGAAGCGCTACACCACGCGCCACAAGGACGAGATTAAGAATATTCGCGGCGAGGTCGCCGATCTCGCTCGCGCCATCGGTCTCGACATCGCCGAGTTCAAGCGCATCGTCACCACGGTGCAGCAGGGCGAGCGCGAGGCCGGTCGGGCCAAGAAGGAAATGGTCGAGGCCAACCTGCGCCTGGTGATCTCCATCGCCAAGAAATACACCAACCGCGGCCTGCAGTTCCTCGACCTGATTCAGGAAGGCAACATTGGCCTGATGAAGGCGGTGGACAAATTCGAATATCGCCGGGGCTACAAGTTCTCGACCTACGCCACCTGGTGGATCCGCCAGGCGATCACCCGCTCGATCGCCGATCAGGCGCGCACCATCCGCATCCCCGTGCACATGATCGAGACCATCAACAAGCTGGTCCGAACGTCGCGTCAGATGCTCCACGAGATCGGCCGCGAGCCGACTCCGGACGAGGTCGCCGAGCGTCTCGGCATGCCGCTGGAGAAGGTCCGCAAGGTGCTCAAGATCGCCAAGGAGCCGATCAGCCTCGAGACCCCCATCGGCGACGAGGAAGACAGCCACCTGGGCGATTTCATCGAGGACAAGAACGCGGTGCTGCCGGTCGACGCGGCGATCCATTCGAACCTGCGCGAAACCACCACCCGGGTGCTGGCGTCCCTGACGCCGCGCGAGGAGCGGGTGCTGCGCATGCGCTTCGGCATCGGCATGAACACCGATCATACCCTCGAGGAAGTCGGCCAGCAGTTTTCGGTCACCCGCGAACGTATCCGTCAGATCGAGGCCAAGGCCCTGCGCAAGCTCAAGCACCCGAGCCGGTCGCGCAAACTGCGCAGCTTCCTCGACTTTTAGCAGCGCCGCGTGGGGGGCGGAGCCATGCGGCTCACCTTGCTCGGCACCGGCTGCCCGGTGGTCCACACCGGACGCCATGGTCCGGCCCAGGTGGTCAGCCATGGCGGTCGCCATGTGCTGATCGATTGCGGCGCGGGCGTGACCCATAGACTGGTTGAAGCCGGGCTCTCTGGGCGCGACATCGACGCTCTGCTGCTGACCCATCTCCACAGCGACCATTTGGTCGATTTCTACCAACTCGTAGTGTCGAGCTGGCACCAGGGCCGCGACCGGCCCCAGCGGGTTATCGGCCCGCCGGGCACCCGCGCCTTTGTCGACGGCACCATGGCGCTGTGGGCGACCGAACGGGCGCAACGCATTGCCCATGAACAACGGCCCTCGACCGCCGCCCTTGAGATCGAGGTCGAAGAGATCGAACCCGGTGACACGCCCGAGACGGTGTTCGATTTCGGCGGCCTGACCATCTCGGCCTTTCGTGTCGATCATCGCCCGGTGCGTCACGCTTTCGGCTTTGTCTGCGAGACGCCGGGCGAGCGCCTGGTGATCTCCGGCGATACCCGGCGTTGCGATGCCCTGATAAACGCCGCCCGGGGTGCCGATCTGTTGCTCCATGAGGTCTTTGTTCACCGCGACATGCCGGCTGTCGATGGCGTCCGCACGGAAGCGGGACGGGCCGCCGTGGCGGGCTACCACACCCTGTCGTCGGAGGTTGGCAAGATCGCCGCCGAGGCCGGTGTCGGCGCCCTCATGTTGACCCATATCGTGCCGCCCGCCGGTGATCGCGACGCGCTTCTGGCCGAAGTCACCGGTGATTTCGCCGGACCGGTAATCGTCGGCGAAGACCTGATGGTTTACGACGTCGGCGGGCGGGTCCTGGTTCACGGCGGCGCGCGCATAGGATTAGGCAAGTCATGACCGACCAACGCACCAATATCGCCATCCTGCTGTTTGACGGGGTCGAGGAGCTCGACGCCATCGGCCCCTGGGAAGTCTTCCAGGTCGCCGCCGACCGTCAGCCGGGGCTCGACTGCTTTACCGTCGCCGAGACAACCGCGCCGGTGACCTGCGCCAACCGCCTGCGGGTCCTGCCCGACCATGATCTCGCCGGCGCGCCCGACATCGACATCATCCTGGTGCCCGGCGGCCGTGGCACGGAAGGCGTACTGGCCAAGCCAGCCATGCTCGAATGGATCGCCGCCACGGCGGCCCAATGCCGTTGGGTCACTTCGGTCTGCACCGGCGCCGAGTTGCTGGTCGCCGCCGGCCCGGCCAAGGGCAAGCGGGTGACCACCTACCATGCGGCGGTCGCCGGTCTGCGTGCCGCCGGCGGGGCGGCCGAAGTGATCGACGATGCGCGCTGGGTGCGCGACGGCAACGTGGTTTCCGCCGCCGGGGTCTCCGCCGGCATCGATATGGCGCTGTGGCTGCTCGGCGAACTCTACCAGCCCGATTTCGCCCGCCAGATCCAGCGCGACATCGAATACGACCCCCAACCGCCCTACGCCGACGTCGGGTAACCGGATCGGCTTCCCCGTCGTCACGCCTTGGGGTATGGTCCCGCCGGGCCCGTAGTTCAGTGGTTAGAACCCACCGCTCATAACGGTGTTGTCGCAGGTTCGAATCCTGCCGGGCCCACCATTTGCCGTGTTAAGCACCAGCGCATAACGCCCTCGGGCGCCGGTCAGGGTGCGCATGACCGGCCCTCGCCGAGATCTGGTTTCAGGCTATCCGTCGCTGGCCGGCCGGCGGCTGTCCAGACCCATTCGGCGACCGACCAGCGGTGATGGCGGCAGGGTTTGGTGCGTCTCCAGGATTTCCCCGAGGTGCACGAGAACCGTTTCCGCCATCGGCGCCGCGCGTCGCGTCTTCCGGCTCACATGCAGGGACATGAGCTCGTTGGTTGCCGCGACAAATCCCTCCGTCTCATGGTGCATCTCGTGGAAGTAGTGGAATCTCTTCTCGTCGAACCCGAGCAGCCGGGTGGTGAATCGAAGAGGTGTGCCCGTCATGACTTCACGCAAATACATGACGTGTGACTCCAGGGAAAACGTGGTGGAGTCCATGCGCGCTTTCGCTTCGCTCGACAGGCCGATGTAATCCAGCCAGGCATCGGTCGCGAGGTCGAACGCCACCACGTAGTAGCCCATGTTGAGATGCCGATTATGGTCGACCCACGCCGGCCGAACCACATCCCGATAGGCGTCAAACAGTTTCGTGGTCATGTCATAGGTTGTCCGGGGGAAAGTCTCGTATGGCGGCAGAATCGAGGAAGTATAAACGCGCGCCTAGCGCCGTCCATTGCGCAATCTTTCGTTCCAAGGTTTAGGCGGCGGCAGGTTCACTCTACACTGCGCCGTCACCCCAAAGGAAACTCGGCCGGACAGCCTGGCCGTAATTGGAAACAAATGCATGATTGCTGAGTGGTTGACCTCTTTGCGGATTTCCTGCCCGCGCCACATCCGCGCCATGGGATTTCACAAGGAACTGGTTGCTCTTGCCTACTGCTATGAGCGTCAGCGCGACCATTGGCAGCCCCATCTGCGGAACACCCGTAATGTCATCGCGGCGGCTATCGATAAATGTCCGGAGAAGCATGTCGCTCTCGTGCTCGGCGCCGGCGCCTTGCTCGACGTGCCCCTGGAGCGGCTTTGCGAGCAGTTCGCCATGGTCCATCTGGTCGATGTGGTGTTCCTGCCGGGCACCCGCCGGGCGGCGAAGCGCTTTGATAATTGTGACCTCATAACCTGAGATATCACGGGCACCCTGGAGCCGGTTTTCGATGTCAATTCATTTTTTGCCTTGCCGAGACCGGTGGACCCGCCGGCATTGTCCGGTATCGAACCGAGCCTGACGCTCTCGGCCAATATCCTCTCGCAGTTGCCGCTCATGCCGATGGACTATCTGGTGCGACGATCCAAGGGACAATTGAACGAAGACGAGCCGCCCCTGAGCCGGTTCTGCCATGACGTTGTCGCCCACCATCTCGCCTGGCTCAAATCCCTGCCCGGGCAGATCTGCCTGATCAGCGACGAGCGCCGAATCTTCTACGGCGACGAGGCTGCAATGGCCGAGGAAGATGCACTCTACGGCAACGCGCTGCCCGAGGGCGGCGAACAATGGCTATGGGATATCGCCCCGCCCGGCGAACAGGAAAAACATATCGGCATCCGCCACCTGGTGCGTGGCTACGCCGCCTTTTGCGGCGCTCGCCTAGTCAGGCTTGATTAGCGCCTTGAGCTGGGCGATGTCCTCGGCCGGCCATTGGCTGGCATCCTCGCCGTGGGCCAGCTTGGCGTGGAGTTCGACGACCTTCCACAGTTCGTCGTAGGTCTCGGCGTGGAAATGCGCCGGGCATGCTTCCATGCCGGGAAACTCCTTGCAGGCGTAGCCAAAGGTGGTGGCCATTGTTTCGCTCCTCGCGTGGTCAGGAAAAGGGGAATTTCTGGAATTGCTTCAGGCTGTCGTCCAGCTTTACCCAGGGCTGCAGGTGGTCGAGATAGACATTGGACGTGGGCTTGGCGATGGCAGGATCGTCGAGACTGGCGGCGGTTATCCCGAGTTCATCCCATTGCTCGCCGCCGCCGGTCAGGGACGAGCCGCAGCGGCCGCAGAAGCCACGGCGAAAACCAGGTGACGTGTTGCAATAGGCTATTTCGCCCTCGGTCACCTCGAAGTTGTCGTACTTGACGCCGATCCAGGTGACGAAGCTGGCGCCGATCGCCCGTTGGCAGTCCCGGCAATGACAGTGCCCCGCATAGGTCGGCGCGCCGTTGATGGTGTAGCGCACGGCGCCGCACAGGCAGCCACCGTGGTGTTTCTCTGATGTCTCGCTCATGCCTGACCTTCCATGGTTCGCGTTCATGTATTGTTAGATAGGCTGTCCTTAAATGTCGGCGACTTAGATTAAATTTCTTTGTGCCGTTCGGTGTATCTATTTAACATAATGCGTGGATTATGATTTTATGCGAGTCAGTAAAATTTCTTACATATAAGAAATAGTTACAAATGACGATCGCCGACCTTCCTTCGCTCAACAGCTTGCGGGCGTTCGCCATGGTGGTGGAGACCGGCAGTTATACGCGGGCTGGCGCGGCCCTGAACGTCAGCCATGCGGCGGTCAACCAGCAGGTCAAGGCGCTCGAGAGCCGACTCGGCGTGACCCTTGTCGTCCGCCAGGGGCGAGGCATTGCGCTCACTGATGAAGGCGCGAGGTTGGCCCGCGATCTGGCGGCGGGATTCGCCACCATTCAGCGCGGTGTCGAGGCGCTCACCGGGGCCGACGCCGCCCGCCCGGTTCAGGTCACCATGTCGCCGGTCTTTGCCGTCAAGTGGCTGATGCCGCGGCTCATGGATTTTCAGCAACGCCATCCCGACGTGACGCTGATGCTAAACCCGACGGGTGTGGTGATGGCACTGAGACCGGGCGGGATCGATATGGCGATCCGCTACCGTGATCGCCACGTGCCGGGAACCGTCGACAACCGTATCCTGACGGCTGATCTTGTCGTGGTGGCAGCGCCCGCCCTGATTGACGGGCGGAAGATTGCCGAACCGGCAATGCTCGTCGACCTGCCATGGCTGCAGGAATTGGGCACCAATGAAGTCAGCGACTGGTTTGCCCGCCACGGCGTCACGCCCGACGAGTCGCTCATGATCACCCATATGCCGGGCAACCTGATCATGGACGCGGTGTGCCTCGGCGACGGAGTCACCTTGACCATGCGCCCTTGGGTCGAGGCGCAACTTCAGTCGGGGGAATTGGTCGAATTGTTCTCGGACGAGGATTTCGGAACCTTCTACATCGAAACCGGTCCCGGCGTGCCGAGGCCAGCCGTGCGAACCTTCGAAAAATGGCTGAAGAACCAGATCGTGACGGAAGCCACTCCCCGTCCGTGACTCTGTCGTGATACCCTATTCCCGCACCAATTTTGCGGGGGGTGGTTTTGCTTTTTCGCGCCAAGTCGGAAGACCGGCACTATCAACTCGGGCCCATGCCGGCCGAGATGTTGCCCCGCGATCGGGGTGTGTGCGAACAAGAGGCGGCGCGTCCCGCGCTGGATATGGCGCCGCCAACCGATCAGCCTGACGGCCCTTTTGCCAAGGCCGTGCATCGCTATCACGGGCTGATCGCCGGGCTCGACCATGACGACATCGCGCCAACCCGCGCCCCGGTGCCCGACGATCTCCAGCGCCGGACCACGGACATCAAGGGCAGTGGCTATTTCCTCAACGGGTCGCAAATCGGCATTTGCCATGTGCCCGAAAACGCCTGGCTGGTGGGTGGCGAGCGCCGCGACCATCCATACGCTGTTGTTGTTCTGGTTGAGCACGGACGATTGCCCGAAGACGATAACCTGGCTCGCGGCTGGATCGCCGGCGAGGACCGCGCCACCGGCGACATGCGGGCCGCCGAGATCGCCCTTTGCCTGGCCGGCCATATTCGCCACATGGGTTTCGACGCGCGGAGCCACGCCGTGGGGTACGGCGATGTCGATATTGATCGCCTCGCGGTCCTGGCCGGGCTGGTGGCGCGCCGTGACGGCACGCTCTTCAACCCGTTCTTTGGCGCTGGATTCTCTCTCGCGGTCGTCACCACCGCCTATGAACTGGCGGTGGACGAACCCCTGGCCAGCACTGTGGATGCTGTTCGCGGCCTGCGTTACTGGCTCGGCATCAACGGCGCTCAGTCGGGCCGCGAGCGCAACCGTCGGGCGGCCCGGGCGAGCCACCTGAGCAGCTATGCCATGGAGCAGGTTCGTCGCGTCCCGCGTCCGACCACCCTGATCCTCGACCATGAGGTGCCCCGGGTGCCGAAGCGGGCGGCATTTTTCGAGCGCGCCCTGCGCGGTGACCTGGGCGAGAAGAGCCGTATCGAGCGCGGCCGCTTCGCCTACAAACAGCCTTTGGCCCTGGCCATGGTGCCGATGATCCGGGCCATGGCGCCGATGCAGGACGGCCCGGTGGCCGAGGCGCCGTCCGCCGGCCTCGACGATCCGGCGGCCAACGCCCGGGCCATAAAGTCGCTGTCCTACTTTCTTGGCGCTGACCTTACCGGCATCTGCGAGATTCCGCCTTACGCCTGGTTCTCTCATGACGAAGACGGCGCCCCGATCGAGCCCTATCACCGCTATGCGGTGGTCATGCTTATCGACCAGGAATACGACACCATGGAAGGTGCCAGCGGCGACGACTGGATTTCCGGGGCCCAGTCCATGCGCGGCTATATGCGGGGCGCCGAGATTGCCGGCATCATGGCCGACACCCTGCGCGATCAGGGTATAGCGGCCCGGCCGCAGACCAACGTGGACAGCGATGTGCTGCAGATACCCCTGGTCCTGTGGGCCGGGCTCGGCGAGTTGAGCAGGATTGGCGAGCTGGTGCTCAACCCGTTCGTCGGGCCGCGCTTCAAGTCGGTGGTGCTTACCACGGACCTGCCCCTTGAGGTCGACTTGCCGGTTGATTTCGGGCTTCAGGGGTTCTGCGAAAACTGCCTCAAATGCGCCCGTGAATGCCCCTGCGACGCGATTCCCTGGGGCGACAAGGTGATGTTCAACGGCTACGAAATGTGGAAGCCGGATGTGGAGCGCTGCACCCGCTACCGCCTGACCAATTCCAAGGGCTCGGCCTGCGGCCGCTGCATGAAGACCTGTCCGCTCAACAAGGTGGTCACGGCGGACGGTCCCCTGGTCACCCGCATGGCGAGCTGGATCGGCATCAACGCCATGTGGGCCAAGCGCGCCCTGGTGCCGCTGGCGGTGTGGCTCGATGATGTCCTGGGCCACGGCCGGCGCAACCCGGCCAAGAAGTGGTGGCTCGATCTCGAGATCGTCGATGGCGTCTGCGTCACCCCGCGCGGCACCAACCAGCGCGAAATCGACCCCGCGAAGGAGGCCCGTATGGACCCGGCCAAACAGAAGATCGCCTACTATCCCGCCGGCGCCATGCCGCCGCCGGATCACCCCGATCCGTTCCCGGTTGATCGCAAGGCTGCCCTGGCGGCGGCGGTCGATGTGGAGACCCCGGCCCAGGCGCGGCGGCGCCAATGATAGCAGCCAAGGAGGACATGCCATGATGCTGACACCCACCGAGATGGAACGACTGACCATCTTTACCGCCGCCGAGCTGGCGCGACGGCGCAAGGCCCGCGGCGTCAGGCTAAACCATCCTGAGGCGGTCGCCTATATCAGCGACGAGCTCATCGAGGGCGCCCGCGACGGCCGCAGCCTGGCCGAGATGATGGCCCATGGCTCGACCCTGCTGACCACCGACGATGTCCAGCCCGGCGTGCGCGCGCTGATCCCCATCCTGCTGGTCGAAGGTCACTTTGAAGACGGCGCCAAGATGATTGCGGTCCACGACCCGATCCGACCCGGCAAGCAAGTCGTCGAGGACTCGCCCCTGGCGCGGCCCGGCGAGTTGTTGATCGAGGATGGCGAGATCGAGCTCAATGCCGGGCGCCGCACGGCCACGTTCACAGTGCTCAACACCGGCGACAGACCGGTCCAGGTGGCCAGCCACTATCATTTCTTCGAGGCCAACAAGGCGCTCGACTTCGACCGTGCCGGGGCCTTCGGCATGCGTCTCGACGTGCCCGCCGGCCTCTGCGCCCGCTTCGAGCCGGGCGAGACCAAGGCCGTCACCCTGGTGGAGTTCGGCGGTAGCGGCGACATCACCGGCCTCAACAACCTGACCAATGGCCTGGTGTTCTCCGACCAGGTCAAGCAGGCGGCGCTCCAGCGCGCCCGCGAACAGGGCTACAGGGGGGTCTGAACCATGGTGATGATTTCACGCCGCGACTACGCCGCCATGTACGGCCCGACCACCGGCGACCGGGTGCGCCTCGGCGACACCAACCTGATCGCCCGGGTCGAGCGCGACCACGCCCATTACGGCGAGGAGTGCCTGACCGGCCTGGGCAAGACCATGCGCGACGGCCTGGCGGTCAACGCCGCCCACACCGCCGCCGATGGGGCGGTGGACGTGGTCATCAACAACGTCCTGATCATGGATCCGGTGCTCGGCATCGTGAAGGCCGATATGGGCATCCGCGACGGCAAAATCACCGGCATCGGCAAGGCCGGCAACCCGGCGACCATGGCCGGGGTCGATGACGGCCTGATCGTCGGCCCATCGACCAAGCCGATCACCGCCCAGGGCCTGATCGCTACCCCCGGCGGCATCGACGTCCATGCCCACTACCTGCAGCCGGCGGAAGTCTGGCATGCCCTGAGCAGCGGTCTGACCACCATGATCGGCGGCGGCTTTCCCGGCTGCTGGGCGGTGGATTCCGGCGGCGTCTGGTCGAACACCAGAATGCTTCGCGGCGTCGAGGGCTTCCCCATGAACTTCGGCCTGTTCAGCCGGGGCAGCGCCCACGAGCCCGCAGGCATCATCGAACAACTGGAAAGCGGCATCATCGGCGTCAAAATTCACGAGGATATCGGCGCCATGCCGGCGTCCATCGACACCTGCCTGTCGGTCGCCGACGACTACGACTTCCAGGTCCAGCTTCACGCCGACACCATGAACGAGACCGGCTTCTACGAAAACACCATGGCCGCCATCGCCGGGCGCACCATCCACATGTACCACACCGAGGGCGCCGGCGGCGGCCACGCCCCGGACATCATCCGCTGCAACGGCGAGGCCCACTGCCTGCCGTCGTCGACCAATCCGACCAACCCCTACACGCGCAACGCCTTCGACGAGCATCTCGATATGATGATGCTGTGCCACAAGCTGAGCCCCGACGTGCCCGAGGACGTCGCCTTCGCCGACAGCCGCTTGCGGCCCAACACCATGGCCGCCGAGGACGTACTCCACGATTTGGGCGCGATCTCCATGATGGGCTCGGACGCCGAGGGCATGGGCCGCATCGCCGAGGTCGTGACGCGAACCTGGCAACTGGCCTCCAAGATGCGCGGCGAGCGCGGCCCCCTGGCCGGCGAGCCCTATGACAACGCCGACAACGCCCGCATCCTGCGCTACCTGGCGAAATACACCATCAACGCGGCGCGGACCTTCGGCATCGACGACTACGTGGGCTCCCTGGAGACCGGCAAGATGGCCGACATCGTGCTCTGGGATCCGGCCTTCTTCGGCATCAAGCCGGCCATGATTATCAAGGGCGGCATGATGGTGTGGGGTCCCATGGGCGACGCGGCGGCCTGTATCGGTTCGGTCGAGCCGGTCTCCATGCGCCCGACCTGGGGCGCCACGGGCACGGCGCCGACAACCCTGAGCGTCGCCTTCGTCCACCCCCACGCCATCGATAAGGACCTGGCTGGCCGCTACGACATCGCCATTCCGCTATTGCCCCTCCACGGCACCCGCAAGCTGACCAAGGCCGACATGCTGCACAACGACGCCTGCCCGGAAATCCGCGTCGACAACCAAACCTTCGAAGTCTTCGCCGACGGCGTCCTGGCCACAGCGGAAATGGCCGAGACCGTGGCGCTCAACCGCAACTACATGCTGCGGTGAGGGTGGCATGAACCCGATCTACGCCCTGTGGGGCCACCCGCGCTCCATGTCCACGGCCATGGAGCGGGCCATGCGGGAGCGCGGCGATTGCCGGTGTTTTCATGAGCCGTTTCTCTATCACTATTATATCGGCCGGGGGGTGCGGGAGATGCCGCATCTGGACTGCGACCCGGCGACCCCGACCGACTACGACGACATCAAGGCCATGCTGTTGGCGGCGGCCGAGGACGGGCCGGTGTTCTTCAAGGACATGAGCTATTACGTGGTGCCGGCGTTGTTCGATGACCCGGACTTTGCCGGGCGCCTTACCCACAGCTTTCTGATCCGCGATCCGGTCAAGGCGCTACTGTCCTATTACAAGCTCGATGCCGACTTCATCCTCGAGGAGGGTGGTCTCGAGGCCCAGTGGCGGCACGTGGAATGGCTCATGGCGGCCACCGGCGAGACCCCGGTGGTGATCGAGGCCGAGGCGGTCCAGGCTGATCCGGAAACCGTCATTGGTGATTATTGCCGGCGTCTTGGCCTGGCCCCGGTGGCCGGGGTTCATGAGTGGGCGCCCGGTGCGGTGCCCGAGGGCTGGGAGCAGGTGGCGGGCTGGCATGGCAAGGTTCTGTCACGGGGCGGCATCGTCGCCGACACGCCGGAGGAGACGGCGGCCAGCAGGGCCGCGTTTGCGGCGGCCGCGAAAGAAGCGCCGCAACTGGCGGCCTACCTCGACCACCACATGCCGTTCTATGAAAAGCTGCGGGCGCTGGCGCTTTAGTTCGACAGGAAGCAGCGCTCCAGTTTGTCGGCGACTTCTTCGACGTCTTCCAGGGACAGGCACAGGGGCGGCACCAGGCGCAGGACACTGCGGTGGGGGCCGGACTTGCTGACCACCAGGCCGTGGTGGCGGGTCTGTTCGAAGACCCGGGCCGTGGTCTCCGTATCGGGCTCACGGGTCTTGCGGTCCTTGACCAGTTCGATGGCGACCATGAGGCCCGAGCCCCGGACATCGCCGATCACGTCGAACTTGTCCTGCAGGGCCTGGAGCTTTGCCTTGAGGGCGGCGCCGACCACGCGGGCGTTTTCCTGGAGGCCCTCGTCGGCGATGATGCGCAGCACGGCGCGGCCGGCGGCGCAGGACACCGGGTTGGCGCCGTAGGTGTGGAACAGGAACTTGTCGGCCATGGCCTCGGCGACACCGCGTTTGGCGACCACCGCGCCGAGCGGGATGCCGTTGGCGATGCCCTTGGCCATGACCACGATGTCGGGCACCACGTCATGGGCCTGAAAGCCCCAGAAGTTGTCGCCGGTGCGGGCGAAACCCGACTGGACCTCGTCGACGATGGCCAGGCCGCCGGCGGCGCGGACCCGCTCGAAGGCGCCGGCGAGATAGCCCGGGGGCATGGCCACGATGCCGCCGTAGCCCTGGACCGGCTCGATGATCATGCCGGCGAGAGAGCCGCTGGTCTGGTGTTGGATGGCGCTGTCGATATCGTCGAGATAGGGCTCGACGCCGGGGCCGAAGACGCCGCGGTACTGGTTGGGCTCGGCGACGAAGGCGACGCCGCCCAGTTGCGGCACGTTATGGCGGAAGCCGGCGATGCCGGTCAGGGACTGGGCCCCGAAGGTCGCCCCGTGGTAGCTGGTGCGGAGCGACAGCATGTCCACATTGCCGGTGCATGAGCGGGCCATGAGCAGGGCCAGATCGATGGCCTCGGCGCCGCTGTTGGTGAAGTGGACCACCCAGTCGTGGCCCGCCGGCATGGTCGCTGCCAACTCCTCGGCGAAATGGGCCGGCACCGGGTGATAGAACATGGTGGTGCAATGGGTCAGCTCGGAAACCTGTTCGGTGACCGCGCGGACCACTTCCGGGTGGGCATGGCCGACGGAAATGCACACGTTCATGGCCAACAGGTCGATGTATTTCTTGCCGTTTTCGTCCCACAGGTACTGGCCCTGGCCGCGCTGGAAGATCTGCGGCGTGTCGTAGGGCACGAACTTGCTTTGGCTCGCCGCGTAGTAGCGGTCGCGGCGGGCGACGATGGCGTCGCTCGACCAGTCGGTAATCGGGTCGCTCATGGCTTGGATCCTTGATTTACCAAGGTTGAAATTATGCGCCATTCGCGGCGACACTGCCACAAGTGACAACGGGGGCGGTCGGCATGGACTCAATAGGCGATGCAAGGGTCGTCATAATCGGCGGCGGGGTCATCGGCCTCGGCATTGCCTATCACCTGGCCAAGCTCGGTGAGCGCGACGTGGTGCTGATCGAGCGCAACCAGTTGACCAGCGGCACCTCGTGGCACGCGGCGGGGGTGGTCGGCCCGCTCAGGGCGAGCATGAACCTGACCCGTCTGGCGATCTATGCCACCGAGCTGTTCAGCCAGCTCGAAGCCGAGACCGGCCAAAGCACCGGCTACACCCGCACCGGCGGCCTGTGGCTGGCCCAAACCGAGGACCGCCTCACCGAGGTCCGGCGCATTGCCGCCATGGGTGACATGACCGGCCTTCATGCCACGGTCATCGGCCCAGAAGAAGTCGCCGCGCGGGCGCCGGGCCTGCGGGTCGATGACCTGGTTGGCGCCCTGTGGGTTGACGAAGACAGCCAGGCCAACCCGGTGGACATTTGCATGGCCTACGCCAAGGGCGCCCGGGCCGGCGGTGTACGCATCCATGAAGGCATCGCCTGCACGGGCATCGACATCCACCACGGCGCGGTCAGCGCGGTACGCCTCTCGACCGGCGAGACGATCCGCTGCGAGACAGTGGTCAATTGCGCCGGGGTGTGGAGCCGCGCCATCGGCAACCTGGCCGGCGTGCCTGTGCCGGTCCAGGCGGTCGAGCACATGTACGTAGTGACCGAGCCCATGGCCGGCCTGGTCCAGCCGTTTCCCATCATCCGTGACCTGGACGCAGGATTCTACCTCAAGGCGGACGCCGGCAAACTGGTGCTCGGCGGCTTCGAGACCAACGCCAAGCCGTGGGACGCCCAGGGCCCGGACGGCGGCGGGGCGTTTCTCGAATTTCCCGAGGACTGGGACCAGTTCGAGCTCTTCATGACCGCTGGGCTCCACCGCTTCCCCGCCCTTGAGCAAGCCGGCATCCAGCGCTTCATGAACGGCCCCGAGGGCTTCACCCCGGATACCCGCCAGGCCATGGGTGAGTCGCCGTTCCTCAAGGGCTTTTTTGTCGCCGCCGGGTTCAATTCCATCGGCATGATGTCGTCGGCCGGGGTCGGCAAGGTCGTGGCCGAGTGGATCGCCGCCGGCGAAGCACCGATGGATTTGTGGGAAGTCGACGTGGCCCGTTTCGACCATGATTCCGCCAAGCCGTCATTCCTGCTGTCGCGAGTTCGGGAAGCGGTGGCTGATCAGTTTGCCATGCACTGGCCCTACAAGCAGAAACAGACTGGCCGCGACATCCGACGCTCGGTGCTCCACGACGCCTTTGCCGCCGCCGGCGCAGTGTTCGGCGCGCCGACCGGCTGGGAGCGGCCCCTGTGGTTCGCCGCCACCGATGACGAGCGGGATTTCCCGTACAGCTACGGCGACCAGGGCTGGTGGGGCCCGGCGCGCCGTGAGGCCGAGGCGTTGTCCACCGATGTGGCGTTGCTCGAGCTGTCGCCCTTCGCCAAGTTCGATATCACCGGTGGCGACGCCCTCGGCCTGCTTCAGCAGCTCTGCGCCAACGACGTGGACGTGGAGAAAGGGCGCACGGTCTATAGCCAGATGCTCAACCGCCGTGGCGGCATCGAGGCGGACGTCACCGTGACCCGCCGGGACGAGCAGGACTTTCGCGTGGTCAGCGGCGCCGCCACCCGGTGGAAGGACCTGGCCTGGCTTCGCCGCGCTCACTTTGACGCAGACGTTTACGACGCCACCGAGGACGAGGCGGTGATCGGCGTCATGGGCCCCCGGTCTCGCGCGCTGTTGCAATCCTTGACCGACACTGATCTTTCGGCGACGGCCTTTCCCTTTGCGACCTCGCAGTCCATGGACATCACCGGTGCGTCGGTGCGGGCTACCCGCCTGAGCTTCGTCGGTGAGCTGGGTTGGGAGCTCTATATCCCGCTCGACCACGCCGAGACCGTCCACACGGCGCTGGCCGGCATCAAACACGCCGGCCACTATTGCCTCGACGCCTGCCGTATGGAGAAGGGCTACCGCCACTGGGGCCACGACATGGGGTCCGAGGACACACCCCTGGAAGCCGGCCTCGGGTTTGCCGTGGCCTGGGACAAGCCAGGCGGCTTCCTTGGCCGCGAGGCGTTGTCGGCGCGCGACGTTGCCCGGCGCCTGGTGCTGTTCTCGGTCGATGGCGGCGCCCATCCGCTGCTGCTCCATGACGAGCCGATCTATCGCGACGGTGCGCTTGTCGGGCGAACGACCTCCGGCGCCTACGGATTTCGTACCGGTCTATCCCTGTGTCTCGGCATGGTGGCCATGCCGGTCGAAGGCGGCTACGAGGTCGCCGTGGCTGGCGAGCGTTTCGCGATTTCGCCCTTGCGCCGCCCGCCCTATGATTCCCATGGCGCGCGAATGCGCGGATGACCGGAAGTAGTGGCATGAAGTCTCAGGCGCGAGTGGTAATCATTGGCGGTGGCGTCATGGGCGTGTCGCTGCTCTATCACCTGACCAAGCTTGGTTGGAACGACGTGGTGCTGGTCGAGAAGAATGAGCTCACGGCGGGCTCGACCTGGCATGCCGCCGGCCTTTGCACCCATTTCGCCCATAACCCGACGATCATGGAAATGCGCGCCACGTCGATCCGTCTGTACCGCGATATTCTGCCCGAGGAGACCGGACTGGCGACCGGCTTTCATGCCACCGGCGCCTTGCGCGTGACCCGCTCCGAGGACCGCATGGACGAGTTCCGCCAGGTCCAGGACCTGGGCCGCTTCGTGGGCTATGATTTTAACATCCTGACGCCGGGTGAACTGGCCGAAATATATCCTCTGTGTCGGACCGACGGCCTGATCGGTGCTTTTCATGAACCCGAGGACGGCTACGTCGACCCGACGTTGGCGACCAACGCCATGGCTGCCGGGGCGCGGGCCGGGGGCGCCGAGATCTATCGCCATACAACCGTCGAGGCCATCGCCCGGGCGCCCCCGGGAGAATGGCTGGTGTCGACCAGCCAGGGCGACATTCGCGCCGAGCACCTGGTCAACGCCGCCGGCACATGGTGCCGCGAGATCGGCGCCATGATGGGCCTCGACCTGCCGGTGGTGCCCATGTTGCACCAGTATGTGGTGACCGACCGCGTTGAGGCCATCGCCGAACGCATGGCGGCCGGGGCCGAAGAGTTGCCCTTCATTCGCGACCCGGAGGAAAGCTGGTACCTGCGCCAGGAGCGTGATGGCTACATCGTCGGGCCCTACGAGAAGGCCGCTCATCCATGGTCGGTCGACGGCGTGCCACCGGAATTCGGCATGGAGTTGCTGCCGCCGGACCTGGACCGGGTCGAGCATATCGTCGCCATGGCCATGGCCCGGGTGCCGTCCCTGGCCGAGGGCGGAATCAAGACCATCGTCAACGGCCCCATCACCTTCACCCCCGACGGCAATCCGCTGATCGGCCCGGCCTATAGCCTGACCAACGGCTGGCTGCTCACCGGCTCGAGCATGGGGATCATGGAAGGCGGCGGCGCCGGCGCCTTCCTCGCCGCGTGGATGGCGCATGGCGCGCCGCCGAGCGACGCTCTGGCCATCGACAGCCGCCGCTTTGGCGATTACGCCGACCGCGACTACCGCCTGGACAAAGCCAAGGAGTGCTTCGCCCTGCAGTTCGGCGTGCACTATCCCTATGAGGAGCGCGCGGCCGGGCGCCCCCGACGGGTCACGCCGATTTATGACCGCCAGGCCGAGGCCGGCGCGGTGTTCGGCTGCGCCTATGGCTGGGAGCGGCCCAACTGGTTCGGCCAAGATGCCGCGCTCACCTTCCGCCGCCCGGCGTGGTTCGATGCCGTGGCCGACGAATGCCGCGCGGTGCAGGACGGGGTCGGTGTGATCGATCTCTCCGCCTTCGCCAAGTTCGAGGTCACCGGTCCCGGCGCCAACCGGTTCCTCGACAGCCTTGGCGCCAACCGGCCGCCCCGGGCGGTTGGCCGCATCGCGCTGATCCACGTCCTGACGCCGGCGGGCGGCGTGACGTCGGAGTTTACCGTTACCAAGCTTGCCGACGACTGTTTCTATCTGACCAGTGCCGCCGCCGCCGAGCGCAACGATGAAGACCTGTTGCGGGCTCGCGCCGCTTGCCATGACGGCGTTCAGGTAGAGAACCAAACCACAGCCATGGGCATTCTGGCGCTCGCCGGGCCGGGCTCGCGGGAACTGTTGTCCGGGCTGACCGACGATGATCTCGCCTTTTCCTGGTTGTCGGTCCGCGACATCACCGTCGCCGGCGTCAAAGCCCGCGCCCTGCGCTTGTCCTATACCGGTGAGTTGGGTTGGGAACTCCATGTGGCGGTGGGCGACATGGCGCCGCTCTATGCCGCGCTAGTCGATGCCGGCGTCCGACCCTTCGGCGTCTACGCCCTCAACGCCATGCGTATGGAAAAGGGCTATGGTGGCTGGGGCGGTGACCTGACCACCGAGCGCACGCCGCTTGAGGCGGGCCTCGACCATCTGGTCAAGGCCGAGGGTCGCGATTTCATCGGCCGCGACGCCATGATGGCGCGGGCCACTTCCGGGGAGGCTTGGCACATGGTGCTTCTCGAACTGGACGGCGCGGCGACGGCTTATCCGTTCTCCGTGCACAGCGTGCTGCGGGGCGACCGGGCCGTGGGCATGGTGACCACGGCGGCTTATGGTCACCGCATCGGACGTTCCCTGGCCCTGGCCTACCTGACGCCCGAGGCGGGGACCAACCCGAATGGATTGTCGGTGCTGGTTCTCGGCCAGGCTATCGCCGCCACGGTGCTTGATGCGGCGCCCTATGACCCGGACAACCGGCTGCCCCGTGATGGCTAGAAAGTCACGCAGGGGCGGCAGTGAGGGCCGGCGCGGCGCGTCGGGCGAGCAGGCCCCACGGGCGCCCTACATCAATCGCCGTCTCGGCACCTTCAATGTGCTCGACGAGGAAGGGTTGAGCCTGATCGAGCACAACGCCGATATTCTGCTCCAGGAAACCGGCATGAATTTCACCGGCGATCCGGAAATTCTCGACATCTTCCAGGGCGCCGGCGCCGACGTTCAGGGCGAGCGGGTGCGTTTTGAGCCCGGCATGTGCCGCCAGCTTATTCAGGCGACGGCGCCGCGCCAATTCAAACAGCACGCCCGCAACCCGGCCAACAGCGTCATGATTGGCGGCGACAACACGGTGCTGTGTCCGTCCTGGGGGCCGCCCTTCGTTCACGACCTCGACCACGGCCGGCGCTACGCCACCATCGACGATTTTCACAAGCTGGTGAAGATCCACCAGATGATCCCCTGGCTGCATCATTCCGGCGGGGTGGTCTGCGAGCCCGTCGATCTGCCCGCCAACAAGCGTCATTTCGATATGCTCTACGGCCATATCCGTTATTCCGACCGGGCATTCTACGGCGCCCTGATCGGCGAGGAGCGGGCCCAGGATTCGGTGGATATGGTCAAGATTCTGTTTGGCGAGGAATTCGTCGCCGACAATGTCTGCCTTTACGCGGTGAGCAACACCAACGCCCCCCTGGTGCTCGACGCCAATATGTCGGGCTCGCTCAAGGTCTACGCCCGCAACAACCAGGCGGTGGCTTGCACGCCGTGGACCCTGGCCGGCGCCATGAGTCCGTGCACCGTGGCCGGCACCCTGACCCAGGTCATGGCCGAGGCCCTGGCCAGCCTGGCCCTGGTACAGCTAATCAATCCCGGCGCGCCGTGCCTCATGGGCAGCTTCGCCAGCACTATCGACATGCAAAGCGGCGCCCCGACCTTCGGCACCCCGGAGGCGGCCAAGATGGTGCTCGCTTCGGGTCAGTTGGCGCGCCGCCTCGGCGTGCCGTTCCACACGGTGGGTTCCCTGTCGGCATCAAAGCTGCCCGACGGCCAGGCCGAACAGGAAGGCACCTGGGGCCTGCTCATGGCGTTGTTCGCCGGCGCCAACGTCATCAACCATGCGACAGGCTGGCTCGAGGGCGGGCTTTGCACCGGTTACGAGAAGACCGTCATCGATGCCGACCTCTGCGGCAAGGTCCAGCGCTTCTTCGAGGGTATCGATCTATCCGACAACGCCCTGGCGCTGGACGCCATCCAGGCGGTGGGGCCGGCGTCCCACTTCCTCGGCAGCGACCACACCCAGGCCAATTTCGCTTCCGCCTTCTACCGCTCCACCAGCGGCGACAGCACGTCGTTTGAGCAGTGGAGTTCCGAGGGTTCCCTCGACACGGCGCAACGCGCAAATGCCGAATGGAAGCGCCTGCTCGACACTTACGAGCAGCCGCCCCTGGACGAGGCCATCGATGAGGCGCTACGGGATTTCATCACCCGGCGCAAGGCGGCCTCGCCGGACCGCGCCTACTTCTGAGTTTTGGGCGCCATGACCAGGGCGACGCCGACGACGGCCACGGCCATGCCGGCCAGGGTCATCAACCCGACGGGCTCGTCGAGTATCAGGTAGGCGAGCAGCGCCGCCATGGGCGGGATCAGGAAAAACAGGCTGGTCATGCGCGAGGCCTCGCCGCGGCGGATCATCACGGTCAGCAGGATCATGGATATGAGCGACAGAAACACCGCCACATAGGCCAGCGAGGCGATCAGGGCCGGGGTCCAGTGAATCACCCCGTCTTCGAACATCAGGGCCAGCGGGGTGATCAGTGCCGTCGCGACGATGAACTGAATGACGGCGCCGGTGCGCGAGTCCATGTGGGCGCAGAACTTCTTCTGATAGAGCGTGCCGCTGGTGATTCCGAGCAGGCCGACGAAGGCCCAGGCCATGCCCTCGGCAGTGCCCAGGCCGAGGGTCAGTTTGTGGGACACCACCAGGGCGACACCGGCGAGACCGAGGGCGAAGCCAAGCCACTGGCGCTTCGACACTCGCTCGCCCAGCAACGGCCCGGCCATGGCGGCGGTGACAACCGGCTGCAGGCAGACGATCAACGCCGCCACGCCGGCGCCGACCCCCTTGCCCATGGCCAGCCAGACGCCGCCGAAATAGATCGCCTGGAGCATCACCCCGACGATCGCGATGTGACCGACCTGACGCCAACTGGTCGGCCACGGCGCGCGCATAGCCAGGGCAACGCCAAGCATCAGCACGGTAACAAGGGCATAGCGCAAACCGAGGAATGTGAGGGCCTCGGCATGGGCGAGGCCGACCTTGGCGGCGATGAAGCCACTGCTCCACAGCAGCACGAACAGCGCCGGAATGGCGGCGTGAGCACCTCTCATGGCAACAGGGAAGCTAAAGACCGAGGATGGTGACGGCGTTGGCCCCGAGAATGCCCTCTTTCTCCTCGTTCGACAGCACCGGCATGTCCATGATGCGGTCGACCGTGTTGTCCAGGTCGTACCATGGGAAGTCCGAACCCATCATCACCCGATGGGCGCCGATGTCGTGGATCAACTGGCCCAGTTGCTCGGCTGTCGGGGCGTTGCTGCCGCCGGTCCACTCGATGATCTCGCAGCAGTCGAAATAGGCGTTGGGGTAGGTTTCGGCGATCTCCAGGGCCTGGTCCCAGCTCGCCCCGCCCATATGGGCCAGGACTACGTTGAGGTCGGGGAAGTCCTTGAGCAACCGCCCGAAGGCCTTGGGTTCGGCGAAGCCGGTGCCGTTCTTGTCGGGCCCGGAATGGCCGATTATCGGGCGGTCGAGTTCCTGGCAGACCTTATAGATCGGCCACAGGCGCTCATCCGACATGTTGAAATCCTGGGCGATGCCGTGGAGCTTGACGCCCCGGGCGCCATAATTTTCGGCCATATCGCGAAAATGGATGGCGCCGGCCTCACCGGGCAGCACAATGGCGTCGGCGGCGACGAAGGCGGCGAATTCCGGATGGTCACGGGCGACCAGACAACACCAGCGATTGAAGGTCTTCATGGAGTCGGCGATTTTGGCCGGGGAGGCGCCGGTGGCGCCGCCGTGGAGCTCGGAAATGAACAGGTTGACGATGACCGCCTTGGAAATGCCGGACTCTTCCATGGCCTGTTTGGCGTCTTCCAGGGTGCCTGAAAAGTCGCTGAACGCGATCTCATCCCGTTCGCCATACTCAATAATCTCGTAGCCGTCCTTGTCGGCAAGGCCGGCGGCGGCAGTGGGATAAAGGTGGACGTGGGAATCGACCTTGATGGGGTCGGCCATGGACAATCGCTCCTGCTGGGGGTTCGCATCGGGAGATCGATTGTGGCCGGGCGGTGTAGCGCTGGCAAGCGGTGTGGTTCGGTGACTAGGCCGCCGGCGGAAAACTCACCGTGACCACCGTGCCGACGCCGGGTGTGCTGTGCAGGGCGAGGCGGGCGTCGTAAAGGTTGGCCATATGGCGCACCTGGCTCAGGCCGCCGTCCTTGCCGGTCAGGGCGGCGGCGGCCTCGGGGCCGGCCATGCCCGTACCGGTGTCGCTGACCGACACAAGGCAGCCGCCGTTGCGGCCACGTTGGGCGGCGACCGTAACCTGTCCACCGAAGCCGGTCGCGGCCAGGGCGTTGGCTATCAGGGCTTCGACCATGGCCGCCATGGGGTCGGGGCCGGCGCTGACCAGCGGCGCGGCCGGGTCGATCTGCAAGATAAGAGAGACCCGCACCGCACGCGCCCGGGGGACGAAAGCGCAAAGGGTGACGCGGGTCACGGCGGTGGCGTCTGTGAGCATCCCTGGGGAGGGGCGGGGCGGTGAAGCCCAGTCAACCGTCGCTGAACTATGTAAAACCGCCGAACTATGTAAAACCGTATTCATGGCTGGAGATTGGCCGAGCACGCCGCTGGCCGCCTCTTGGCACGCGAATTCGTGCCCTCGAAACGTGCCGGTCAACAAAGCTCAACGGGATTTCGTGGTTAACAGTCGAGGCGGGCCGCCGGGAAGCGCCGGATTCGGGAAAATCGGGTCGCTCCCCTCCTCAATTCGTGGCGGGGCATTTTGAGGCGCGGAATCGCCGCTTATGAGAGAGGTTCGGCCCAGGCGGTGCGGTCGTAGGGTGGTTCCATGACGTCGCCGAAGAACTCCAAAGCATGGCGGATGCGGCCGGCTTCGATGGTGAAAAACGAGGTGGCATAGAGCGTATGATCGCCGTCGCTGATTTTGACCTGGGTGACGATGCGGTCGCCGTCACTGAGTAGATCCAGCAGGGTGCAGCGCCAGCGGCCGGGGTAGGTGGTGTTGAGGGCGATGAAGTTGTCGGGCCCGACGATACGCTCCGCCGTCTGCGGCCATTCGGCCATGAAATTCTCGGCCAGCAGGGGCCGTACATCCTCGAAGCGGACCTCGTCGAAGGCTTGCCACAAGGCGCGGACGAACTGTTCCAGCGTGGCGGTCACGATGCACCGCCGCCGAGGTTCACCAACACTTCGGCGCCGCCATCGACCATGAGGTCGGTGCCGTTGATCCAGCGGCTATCGTCGCCGAGCAAAAAGGCGATGGCCGGGGCGATTTCCTCGGGCCGGCCGTGGCGGCCCCCGGCCTGATCCTTCAACTGGTCGAGCAGAGCGCTGTCCATGGTGGCGTAGAAGTCGGCGAGGATCGGCGTTTCCACCGCCCCCGGGCTGACCGAATTGACCGAGATGCCGCGCGAGCGCTGGGCCGTGGAGGGCGCCATGGTGTAGACGATGACCGCCTCCTTGGAGAAGTTGTAGGCGTCCGGCCCGTCCATGGCCTGGGCCCGGCACCAGGCGAGGCCGTCGTTGAAGCCGGACGTGGCGATCAGTTCACGGCTGAGGACGAGGCGGTCGCGCCAGCCGCTGCCGGCGGCGGAGGCCACATTGACCACGGCGCCGCCATCGGTCAGGCGTGGCAACAGCGCCTCGGTGAGATGGCGGAGACCGAGAAAATTCACCGCCATGACCCGCTCCGCCGAATGACTGCCGGGCAGGCCGGCGACGTTGCACAGGCCATAGAGGGGTCTTTCGAGTCGCCCGACCAGGGCGTCGATATCGCTCGGCCGAGATAAATCGCAGCGCTCCAATGGTGGCTCGCCGGTGATATCGACGGCGATAACCTTGGCGCCCTCGCTGGTCAAAAGCGCCGCTGTCGCCAGTCCGATACCCGACGCCGCGCCGGTCACCACGATTCGTTTGCCGGAAAATCTCAACATCCCGTCTCCCCAATACTTGCAGCGATTGTAACCCGATGGGTCGTCGCCAGAAAGCGATTGCGGCGTATTCATGGGCCGCCCACCGCATCGGCGAAGACCACGTAGCGCAGCGGGCCGCCGGTGGTCAGGGCGTCGAACGGGTAACAGGTGGAGAGGGCGAGGCGTGGGGTCTCTGCATAGGGATCGATCCGAACCCGGCGGGAATCGATGATCTGCAGCGAGGTGACACGGAAATTGTGATGCCCGCCGGCGCGGTCCTCGATACGGATGTCATCGCCCAGCCGCAGGGCCTCGAGCAGGCGAAAATGCGTGTCCCGGTGGCCGGCGATGAGACTGATGCCGGCTTCGCCCGGCATTACCGAGCCGTCCACATGGCCGGGGCCGAAGGCCATGGTGCGGCCGCTACCGCCGGCCAGCACGGTCATGGCAGCGTTCAGGCGCGGCAGCTCGAGGCGGGCCACCGGCCAGGTATCGGCCCAGGGCCACGGGCGGGCACGCTCTTCGCCGGCCTGGACGCGGACCCAGGCGTCGTCAATGAGGCCCTGGGCGAGCCAGGCCTTGGCGTGGATATAGCCGCCGCTGCCGGCTTGCCACAAGCCGAGACCCATGAGCAGGCAGGCGGCGGCGCTGAGCGCCCGACGCCGGTTCATGCCAGACGCCGGCGCCGGACCATCAGGGCAAGGGCGAACAGCGCCAGGGCAAGGCCCGCCGCGAAGTGCAGGGGCGCCGGGGTCGCGGTCTTGGGCAGGGTGAGCCCGATCCGTGCCGTGGCCGAAGTGGACCCGGAGGCGTCGGCCATCATGAGTGACGGCATAATTGCCGCGTCCTCTTGCAAGCTTTCCGCATCGGCGCCGCCGAAGACTTTCTTGAAGTCCCAGTCATGGGGCAGGTTGTGGGGCAACTTGTGGCTGTTAAGGGGCTCATTGGCCGGCCGGGTCGGCGTGGTATCGACGGCCACCAGGCTGGTGTACTTGGTGACCAGATGGTGAGCCAGGCCGAGGCTGACCACCTGGGGACGGACATCGGCGCCGCTACGGTTGCCGTCGGCCATGAGGCTGTCGATACGGTCGCGGGCCCACAGCTTGGCGATGCCGGGATTGGCCGCCGCATTACCCAAGGGTAGCTCGACCCGCCACAGGCGATTACCGATACGGCCGCTGAGGATGGCGCTGTCCAGGGTGTCGGTGGCCAGGGTGCCGATGATACGGGCGGTAAACATCACCGGCTCGCCGGCGTAGAGATCGGCGATGATGTCGGCGGAAATCTCGACCTGGGTGTCGTCGGGCCAGGTCACCACCAGATCCGTGAGCAGGGGGCTCTCCAGCTTAGCGAACAACGCACCCATCTTGTCGCCGACTTCGCCCACGTCGCCGATGTAGGTGAAGGTGCCGCGCCCGGTCTCGGCGGCCTCGCGCATGAAGTAGCTGTTGGGCGCCGAGCCGATGCCGATGGTGAACAGCCGGGCATCGCCCAGGTCGCCGTGAATAATGCGGAACAATTCGTCCTCGTTGCCGACGGAACCGTCCGTGAGGAACACCACCTGACGCAGGTATCCCTGAGGGGCTTTGCCGACCAGCGCCCGGCGCAGCGCCGTCGCCATCTCGGTGCCGCCCTCGGCGGCCAGATGAGCGACGTATTGCCGGGCCTGGGCGCGGTTGGCCGGGCTCGCCTCGACCGGCATGGGGAACAGGGCGGCGGTATAGGAATTGAACTGGATGACGTTGAACCGGCCACTGTCCTTGAGCCGGTCGATAGCGAGGTCGAGGGCCGCCCTGGCCTGGACGATGGAGCCGCCGGCCATGGAGCCCGAGGTGTCGATGACGAAAATTACCTCGCGGGGAATCACCGCGTCCCCGGAGTCATCGGCGGCGGCGTCCGGCGGCATGACCATGACCAGCAGATACTGCTCGTCCCCCACGGTCTCGCTGAACAGGCCGGCGGCCGGCGCGGCGCCGACATCGGGGGTCCACGTCAGCTCGAAGTCCCGGTCCGCGGGCACGGCGCCCTTGGACAGCGTCACCGTGGCGGTGCCGTCCTCATGCTCGGTGACGGTGACCGCGTGGTAAGCGCTGTCGATAGTTGAAAGCGGGAACCCGGCGTCGATGGTCACCGACAGACGCACCGGGTTGATCTTACCGTGATCGGGATGAAGCACCGGCGATGTAATCCGGTCGGCGTCGGGCACCCGATTGCTGGCCAGGGACCAGCCGTCGGTGCCCAGGTTCACGGTCTGGATGTCGCCGGGGATGTAGCGCGGCCCGACCACCATGGGGAAGCGCAGGCTGAAGGCGCCCTGGTCGTAGGCCAGCACCTGCTGGTATTCGATCTCCACGGCGATCTCCTCGCCGGGGCCGATGTTGGCGATGGAGGTGGTGAAGATATTAGGCCGCTCGCTCTCCAGCAGGCCGGCCTTCTTGCCCGCCGCCTTGGCGGTCTCGTAGAGGCGCCGAGCCTCCTCGCGCTCCTTGATGATGCCCTCGATGACGCGCTCGCCGATACGCACGGTGAGGTGGTCGACGGCGGCGGTCTCGGGCAGGGGAAAGACATAAACGCCCTCGACCCAGTCATCGCTGGTGTTGAGAAACGACTGGACCACACGGGCCCGGGCGACTAGGCCGCTGACCGATATCTCGACCACGGTGCCGACCAGGGGCGCCTCAAGCAGCGGCACGCCGTCGCCACCCTTGAACAAAAGGCTGCCCCGGCCGACATCGTCGAGAGACGTGATGGCCGCCATGGCGGTGGGGGTGGCGGTGGTTGTTGCCCGGGCCGGGGTGGGCGCCATCAGCCAAACGGCGGCGATCAACAGAAACAGCAGGCGCCACGGGAGGCGCTGGTCGAATGCGGACATGGTCGAAGTCTCCCTCATAAGAGCAGGCGGCCCGCCTCCCAGTAGCCACCCAATGGGCGGCCAAGATGGCAAGCAAATCCGGCGCCAATAAGGCGGGATTGTGTCGAACTCAGGGTATTGGGAGGGGCCGCTTAGTGCTTGCCGCCCCTGGCCTCCTGGAGAATCCAGTCGAAGAAGGCCGCCACCTTGGGGTGCGACATGGATGATTCCGGGGCCACTACGTAGGCGGCGAAGGCACTGGGCAGGCTGAGGTCGAAGGGCCGCACCAGACGGCTTAGGGCGAGGTCGTCGGCGACCAGGTGGCTGCCGATGAGGGCGACGCCATGGCCTTCCACGGCGGCCTGGACCGCCATACTGTCCTGGCTGAAGCGCGGCCCCCGGTTGGCGTCGACATTGGTGACGCCGGCGGCGAGCAGCCACATGTGCCAGTTGGTGGCGGACTCCTTGTGGGTGTCCCAGTCGACGTGGAGCAGGGTGTGGTCCTTGAGGTCGCACGGCTCACGCAGCGGCGGCGGCCCCTTACACAGCTTGACGCTGCACACCGGCACCATCTCGTCGGTGAACAGGCGTTCGGTACGCAGGCCGGGGTAGTCGCCGACGCCGTAGCGGATGCCCACGTCGGCGTCCTCGCGGGCGAAGTCGACGACCCGGTCGGTGGCGTCGATGCGCAGGTCGATGTCGGGACAGGCCCGGCGGAAGCGGTCGAGCCGCGGCACCAACCATTTGGCGGCCAGGGACGGGCCGACGCTGACGGTCAGGGTGGCGTGGTCCTGTTCGGCCTCGATGCGGGCGACCGCCTGGGCCAGGGCATCGAAGCCGTCGCGCAGGCCGGGCAGCAGCATCTGGCCAGGGTCGGTCAGCATCAGCGCCCGGTTGAGGCGGCGGAACAGGGGCAGGTCCAGGGTCTCTTCCAGGGCCTTGACCTGGTGACTGACCGCCGCCGGGGTGACGTTCAGCTCGTCGGCTGCCTTGGAGATGCTGAGATGCCGCGCCGCCGCCTCGAAGGCGCGCAGGGCGTTCAGAGGCGGCAGTCGACGGGCCATGGGTTCACCTAAGAAATTCTACATCGTACCCTGAGAAAACATCGTTTGTTGCCGGGTCGCATAGACCATATATCAACAATCAACGGAAACACAACGGTCTCTAATCACCATAGATATTCTTAAATGAACGGAGAATATTATGAACCCCTACTCCCTGTACCCCCTGACCACTCCCCAAGGCAGCTTGTTCGGTGCCGACGTCAGCGCCCTGGCCTACAAGTTGGTCGATACGGTCATCGGTGCCGTGACCGCCCTGGATCAGCGGTTCAGCCGCCGGCAAAAGCGCCGCAAGGCCGTCGCCGAGCTGTCGCGACTGAGCGACCACTTGCTGCGCGATATCGGCGTTACGCGAGGCGAGATCAACGCGGTGGTCGACGGCCTGTTGGATACACCTGCGGCGGTCCGTGTCAGCCGGCCACGGCTGGTCGCCGAATCCCCGTCGGCACGCGCGAGCACCACCGCCAACGACCACGTCGCCGAGCTCGCCGCCTGACGCCGGCGTGGTTAGGTCAGGCCGAGCTCTTGTTTCTTGCGGTTGCTCCAGGCCTGGATGATGCGGTCGGTGATCATGGCGATCAGGGCCATGCCGCCGCCGGCGATGACACCGGTGCCGAAGTTGGACTTGGTCACGCTCTCAAGGGTGAGCTGGCCAAGTCCCTTGGTGCCG
>JAYGEF010000269.1:0-6895 GCA_046582535.1 Alphaproteobacteria bacterium | reverse complement strand
TCGGCCGTGCCATAGGCCTCGGCATAGGGGCCGGTATAGAGCTCGACCCGGTCGGCGCCGACCTCGTGGGCTTGGCGCACATGATCGGCGTCGCCATCGACGAACAAGCTGACCCGGGCGTCCATGTTGTGCAGATCATTGATAATCGTCGTCAGCCGGTCGGCGTGGGCCGGGATATCCCAGCCGTGGTCGGACGTGGCCGCCTCCGGCGAGTCCGGCACCAAGGTCGCCTGATGAGGCCGGACCTGGTCGATCAACTCCATGAAATCGGGGAACGGGTTACCCTCGATGTTGAACTCGATGGTGTTGTCGTATTCCGACGCCAGCATGTCGGCCAATTCGGATACATCGCTGCGCCGGATGTGGCGCTCGTCAGGGCGGGGATGGACTGTCACCCCATGGGCGCCGGCGTCGATAATTGCCCGGGCCGCATGGAGCACCCCCGGACGGCCGGTTTCGCACTGATTGCGCAGCAGTGCGACCTTGTTGAGATTGACACTGAGCTTGGTCATGACCGGTTACCACCTAAATACGAACCACCTTGCCCGGATTCATGATGTTGCCGGGATCGAGAGTCTGCTTGAGCTGGCGCATGACACTGATGCCCTCGCCGTGCTCGGCCTGGAGGAAATCGAGCTTGCCATAGCCGATGCCGTGCTCACCGGTGCAAGTGCCGTCCAGCGCCAGGGCCCGGGTCACCATGCGCTCGTTGAGCCGTTTGGCTTCGGCGACTTCGGCCTCATCATTCGGATCGACGAAATAGACCAGATGGAAGTTGCCATCCCCCACATGACCGACCAGGGGCGCCAGGACGTTCGAAGCGGCGAGATCCGCCTGAGTCTCGGAAATGCATTCCGCGAGGCGGGAAATGGGGACGCAGACATCGGTAGGAATGCCGACCTTGGTCGGGGCCAGTGCCTGAGTCGCGTACAAGCAGTCGTGGCGCGCCTGCCACAGGCGGTTGCGCTCTTCTTCCAGGGTGGTCCATTCGAAGGCGCTGCCGCCAAAGTCGTCGGCGATGGCGCTGACACTCTCGGCCTGCTCGGCGACGCTCGCCGGGGTACCGTGAAACTCAAAGAACAGGGTCGGCGCCTCGCTGTAGGAGAAGCCCGAGTAGGCGTTGACCGCCCCCATGGTCGCCGCGTCGAGCAACTCGATACGCGCCACGGGAACGCCGCTCTGGATGGTCAGAATAACCGCGTTGACGGCGTCGTCGATGGTCGGGAAGGCGCAGACCGCCGCCGACATAGCCTCGGGAATGCCATAGAGCCTGAGGGTTACTTCGGTGATAACGCCGAGGGTCCCCTCGGAGCCGACAAACAACCGGGTGAGGTCGTAACCGGCGGCCGACTTGCGTGCCCGGCGGGCGGTGCGGATGAGGCGGCCGTCGGCCAGCACCACGTTAAGCGACAGTACGTTCTCGCGCATGGTGCCGTAGCGCACCGCGTTGGTGCCCGAAGCCCGGGTCGCCGTCATGCCGCCGAGGGAGGCATCGGCGCCGGGATCAACCGGGAAAAACAGACCGGTATCGCGGAGGTGGGTGTTGAGTTGTTTGCGGGTGACGCCGGGCTCGACAGTGACATCCATGTCTTCGGCGTTGACCTGAAGAATTCGGTTCATCTGGCTCAGGTCCAGGCAAACACCGCCATGGAGCGCCGCCACATGACCCTCCAGCGACGTGCCCACGCCGTAGGGAATGACCGGTATACCGTCCCGGGCGCAAATCTCGACCACCGCCCGGATTTCCTCCGTATTGGTCGGATAAACCACCGCGTCCGGGTCATGGCCGGCGTGGTAGGAGCCGTCCTGGCCATGATGGGCGCGAACCGCCGCGGCGGTCGACATACGATCCCCGAAAAGCTGGCGAAGAGACTCGATCACCCGTGGCTCAAGCGCCGGTTCCGCACTCATGGCTCACTCTCCCAATTCTTGATTTAGCCGTACCGCTAACCTAGAGCGCCCGATACCCGGCTGCAATGGCGGGAAACGGCGTTGGCCCTATGGCAATCGCCGAGTGATCGGTTATGATTCGTCGCCATGACCATCGATTCGCCGCTTGCCCTCTACGAACACCATGTCCAGTCCGATTGGCTCGACTTCAACGATCATATGAACCTGGCGTTCTATTTGCTCGCCTTCGACAAGGCCGTGGACCAGTTCTACCACTACGCCAACATCGCCGAGCCTTATATCGAAGAGCGTGGCATGACGATGTTCACCCTCGACGCCAATGTGACCTACAAACGCGAATTGCGGGGCGGCGACCCGATCCGCGTGACCATGCAGATTCTCGGGGTCGACCGCAAAAAAATTCATTTCGTTGAGCACATGTACCACGGCACCGAAGGCTATCTGGCCGCGGCGACGGAATGGCTGGTCATCCATGTGGACCTGACCGCCCGGCGGTCCGTGCCGTTCCCTGACGACATTCAGGCGTTTCTCAACGAGATCGCCGAAGCCCACGCTCATCTGCCGGTACCGCCTGAAGTGGGGCGGGTAATTTCCCTTATCGCCGGCAATCCCGGCTGACATTCAGAGTGGACCGGCTCACCAGTTGGCTCGCCATGATTGCCCGTTTCGGGGCCGACTGGCGAAGGCTGGCCCGTAACGAGCATTTTGTTCTGTCGTTTCTGGCGGTCGCCCTGGGCATTCTGGCGGCCTATGGCTCGATCGTCTTTCGTCTCGCCATCGGCGCCGTTCAGCGCTTTGCCTTCGATGCGGAATCCGAGCGGCTGTTCAGCGCCGCCAACCAGTTGGCCTGGTGGAAAATTATGCTGGCGCCGGCGTTCGGCGGCCTGGTGATCGGCCTGTTCGTCCATTTCGCCATGCCGGGGCGTCGCAACCGGGGCGTCGCCGATGTTATCGAGGCCGGCGCCCTCCACCACGGCCGCATGCCCCTGTGGGCCGGCGTCGGCGCCGCCCTGGCGTCGGCCACGTCGATCGGCTTTGGCGCTTCGGTCGGCCGCGAAGGCCCGGTGGTCCACCTCGGTGCCACCTTGTCGGCTTGGCTTGCCCGTCAGTTCCGCTTCGGTCACGCCACCGCCCTGACCCTGCTTGGCTGCGGCGTTGCCTCGGCGGTAGCGGCGTCATTCAACGCGCCCATCGCCGGCGTGTTCTTCGCCCTCGAGGTGGTGGTCGGCACCTATGCCCTGGCGACCTTCACGCCGGTGGTCATCGCCTCGGTCACCGGCACTATCATCGCCCGCATCCATCTCGGGGACTTCCCGGCCTTCACGGTTCCCGAGTTCGGCATTGTCTCGTTTTTCGAGTTCCCTGCCTTCGTGCTGCTTGGCCTGGTCTCGGCGGTCGCCGCCGGGGTCTTCATGTGGAGCATCATGGCCACGGAAGACAAAGTGAAGGCGATACCGCTGCCGGCTTGGCTGCGGCCGGTGTTCGGCGGCCTGGCGGTGGGCATCATCGCCGTATTCTTTCCCCAGGTCCTGGGGGTCGGTTACGAGGCCACGGACATGGCGCTCAACGCAACCCTGTCGTTGTGGTTGCTGGTGGCCCTGGTGTTCGCCAAGACCGCCGCCACCGCCATATCCCTCGGCACCGGCTTCGCCGGCGGGGTGTTCAGTCCGTCGCTCTACGTCGGCGCCATGGTCGGCGGTGCCTTCGGCATTGTCGCCGGCACGGTATTTCCCGATTTCGCATCGTCGCCGGGCACCTACACAATCGTCGGCATGGGCGCCGTGGCGGCGGCCGTGTTGGGCGCGCCGATCTCGACCATTCTGGTGGTCTTCGAGATTACCGGCGACTACGGCGTCACCATTGCCGTCATGGTCGCCGCCGCCGTCGCCACGGTGATCACCCAGCAGATCCCCGGCACTTCGTTCTTCCACTGGCAACTGGCGCGCCGCGGTATCAACATCGGCCGCGACCGGGCGCGCGAGCTGTTGCAGTCGATTCCCGTACGGGACGCCATGGAGGCCGCTGTCGGCCTGATCCCCATGACCATGACCGGGGCCGAACTTCGCGCCCTGTTTCGCGAGACGCCGCGCGGGGTGTTCTTCGTGGTCGGCGATGAAGACCGCCTGTGCGGCGCCCTCACCCTGGACGACGTCAAACACCTGGTTTTCGATGACGGCGACAACGGGCCTGTCGATATGGAAGCTCTGGCGCGGCTCAACAACGCCGCCATCCTGGCCGAGGACAGTGTCGAGCGCGCCCATGCGGTGATGGACCAACGGGGTGTTGACCGGTTGCCGGTGATCGACGACGCCAGGATGCAACGAGTGGTCGGCATGGTCCGGCGCAAGAGCATTCTTCGCGCCCACAATTGGGCCCTGGCGAGCGCCGGCGGCGGCCAACGGAGCAATCGATGATGGCGCCCTGCCAAGGGCGTGCAATCGGCCCTCTCAAGGTCTATAAGCGGGACAATCATGTCTGACCCCTTCGACCTATCCAGCGCCGCGCCAATTGAAGCTGATCCGGCTCCCGTGGCCGCGCCCAACGACTACCTGGCCGGCCTTAACGAGGCCCAGCGCGAGGCCGTGGCCACCGTCGAAGGGCCGCTGCTGGTGCTGGCCGGCGCCGGCACCGGCAAGACCCGGGTGCTCACCACCCGCCTCGCCCATATCCTGTTGAGTGGCCTGGCCTGGCCCAACCAGGTGTTGGCGGTGACCTTCACCAACAAGGCGGCGCGCGAGATGATCGGCCGGGTCGGTAGTCTCATGGGCCGCGACGTGGAGGGACTGTGGCTCGGTACCTTCCACGCCATCGCCGCCCGCATGCTGCGCCGCCATGCCGAGCTGGTCGGCCTCAAGAGCGACTTCACCATCATCGATACCGACGATCAGATCAGGCTGCTCAAGCAGGTGCTTAGCGCCCATGACATTGACGACAAGCGCTGGCCGGCGCGCGGCCTGCTCTACACCATCGAGCGCTGGAAGGATCGCGGCCTGACTCCCGACAGAGCCGATGATGACAACGGCGGCGAATTCGCCAACGGCCGCGCCATCGAACTCTACCGCGCCTACCAGGCCCGATTGAGCGCCCTCAACGCGGCCGACTTCGGCGATTTGATGATGCATTGCCTGACCCTGTTTACCAGTCATCCCGACGTGCTGGAGCGTTGGCAGAGCCAGTTCCGCTATATCCTGGTGGACGAGTATCAGGACACCAACGTGGCCCAGTATCTGTGGCTGCGCCTGCTGGCTCAGGCCCACGGCAACCTGTGCTGCGTCGGCGACGACGACCAGTCGATCTATAGCTGGCGGGGCGCCGAGGTCGCCAATATTCTCAAGTTCGAGAAAGACTTCCCGAGCGCCGTCATCGTCCGGCTCGAACGCAACTACCGCTCTACCGGGCATATTCTTGGCGCCGCCTCGGGGCTCATCGCCAACAACGCGGATCGCCTGGGCAAGACCCTGTTCACGGACTCCGACAACGCCGGCGACAAGGTCACCGTCCAGGGCATGTGGGACGGCGACGAGGAGGCCCGCGTGGTCGGCGAGGAGATCGAGGCGCTGCATCGCAACCAACACCAGCTGACCGAGATGGCCGTGCTGGTGCGCGCCGGCTTCCAGACCCGCGCCTTCGAGGAACGCTTTATCACCATCGGCCTGCCCTACCGGGTGGTCGGCGGCCTGCGCTTCTATGAGCGCCAGGAAATTCGCGACGCCATCGCCTACATGCGGGTGACCAACAACCCGGACAACGACCTCTCGTTCGAGCGCATCGTCAACCTGCCCAAGCGCGGCCTCGGCGACGCCAGCCTGCGGCCGATCCATCAGCTCGCCCGCTCCCGGAGTTGTTCCCTGTCGGTGGCGGCGCGGCTGATTATCGAGACCGACGAATTGCGGCCCAAGGCGCGCGGCGCCATCAAGGACCTGGTCGACAGCTTCGACCACTGGCGGCGAATGTTCGCGACCCAGCCCCATGCCGAGGTGGTCGGCATCATGCTCGATGAGTCAGGCTATACGGCGATGTGGCAAAACGACAAGTCGGCGACCGCGCCGGGGCGGCTGGAAAACCTCAAGGAACTGGTGCGCGCCCTCGAGGAGTTCGAAAACCTCGCCGGCTTCCTCGAGCACGTCAGCCTGGTCATGGACATCGAGAATGCCAGTAACGACGACATGGTCAATATTATGACCCTGCACAGCGCCAAGGGGCTGGAGTTCGACACCGTGTTCCTGCCCGGCTGGGAGGAAGGGCTGTTCCCCCACGAGCTGGCGTTGCAGGAGAAAGGCGAGAAGGCCCTGGAGGAAGAGCGCCGGCTGGCCTATGTGGGCCTGACCCGGGCGCGCAAGCGGGCCGCCGTAATGTTCGCCGCCAACCGCCGGGTCTACAATCAATGGAAGTCGAGCCTGCCGTCGCGGTTCGTCGATGAATTGCCCGACGAACACGTCGAGCGCCGTGCCCTGCCCGGCGTCTACGGCGGCCTCGACGACAGCGCCGTGGCCTGGAATGGCGGCGGCCGAGGCTGGCCGCGGCGAACCGCCGCCGCCACGGCCGAGCCGGTCTATCACCAGGTCGAGCATGAGCCGGGCGCCTTGGTTATCGGCGTGCGGATTTTTCATCAGAAGTTCGGCTATGGCCGGGTGGTCGCCGCCGACGGCAACAAACTCGACGTGGCCTTCGACAAGGCCGGCAACAAGAAGGTGCTCGACAGCTTTGTCAAACCCGCCTGAGGGACTCGGTCTTCGACGGCTGAGCCTGAATGTTCCGAAAGCCGAGGTGGCCGCCATCGAGAGCGCCCTGGAAGACCATGTCCTGGCTCTCACAATCGACGAAGACGCGGTCGACGGCCTGATACATGTGGAAGCCTTATTTGCCGCCCCTATGGAGCCGTCCATGCTCCGTGCCCGCATTGAGGCGGCCGGCATCCAGCATCCCGACATATCCGTTGAGACAGTACCCGAGACCGACTGGGTCGCCGCCTCCCAGGCCAGTT
>JAYGEF010000245.1:0-1575 GCA_046582535.1 Alphaproteobacteria bacterium | reverse complement strand
ACTTTGCGGCTCATCAATCCCGCCACTGAAGAGCCGTGCGGTGAGCTGCTTCTGGGCGAACAAGCGGATGTCGACCGCGCCGTAACAGCCGCCCGAGACGCCTTTCCATCCTATGCTGCGTCACCAATCGCCGATCGCATCTCGTTGTTGCAGCGCATTGTCGATCTGTACAAGAGCAGATTCGATGACATCGGCGAGAGCATCTCCCGACAGATGGGGGCGCCGCGAAAATTTGCCACCCGATTCCAGGCTGGCGCCGGTCTGAGTCACTTCAAGCAAGTGCTCGCGGTACTCGAGACCTTTGCTTTCGAACAGGCGCTTGGCACAACCCGGGTGATGCATGAGCCGATTGGTGTGTGCGGCATGATCGTTCCCTGGAACTGGCCGATGAATCAGATGACCTGCAAAGTGGGGCCGGCCCTGGCCGCCGGTTGCACGATGGTTTTGAAGGCCTCGGAACTCGCGCCTGATCCCGCGATAATCCTCGCCGAAATTCTTGATGAAGCGGGTGTTCCGCCCGGTGTGTTCAATCTCATTCAAGGCGAAGGTCCCGTCGTTGGCGCGGCGCTCGCGGCGCACCCGGACGTGGATATGATTTCGTTCACCGGGTCGACCAATGCCGGCATTGCCGTCGCCCAAGCCGCGGCCCCCTCGGTGAAGCGCGTCGGTCAGGAACTCGGCGGCAAGTCGGCAAACATTCTTCTCGACGGTATTGACTTCGAGGACGCGGTTCGTCGCGGTGTACAGCTTTGTTTTCGCAACGCCGGCCAATCCTGCAACTCGCCAACGCGCATGTTGGTGCCGGCCTCACGTATGGCGGCGGTTGAAACGGTCGCAAGGCGCACGGCTGAGCAGATCTGTGTCGGACACCCGGACGCCGCAGAGACGGACCTCGGTCCAGTGGTCTCGGCGAAGCAGTGGAAAAGCATTCAACGGCACATCGAACTTGGCATCGCGGAAGGGGCGACACTTGTGCACGGTGGTCCCGGGCGCCCTGACGGGATCACGCAGGGTTTCTTCGTCAAACCAACGGTGTTTTCGAACGTCAAACCCGACATGACGATTGCGCGGGAAGAAATTTTTGGTCCGGTGTTGAGCATCCTGCCGTATGCGGATGAGTCTGAAGCCATCCACATCACTAATGAGTCACCGTTCGGTTTGGCCGCTTACATCGAGGCTCCGGATCTGGAGCGGGCCCGTTCCGTGGCGCGTCGATTGCGGGTCGGCATGGTGCATCTGAATGGCGCGCCTGCCGACCCCGCCGCGCCGTTCGGTGGCTACCGACTGTCGGGCAACGGACGGGAGTGGGGCCAGCACGGCCTCGCCGAGTTCACTGAAACCAAGGCCGTGATGGGTTACGGCGATTCGTGACGGCGACAGCTTCTATAGCAGCGGGCAGCCGTGGCCGATGCCGTAGCGCTCGATCAGGGCCGCTGGTTGGAGAAGATCAACGTGGCCCCGGCCTCGAAAAACTTGCCGACGCCGTGGGTCAGGGACGTCCTGGCGCCCTCGATCTGGGCCGCCGCGGTGCCGCGCATCTGGCGGATGGATTCCAGCATGGCGAACATGCCGTAC
>JAYGEF010000176.1:0-4944 GCA_046582535.1 Alphaproteobacteria bacterium | reverse complement strand
GGTAGAGGAAATGATCGACCACCCACAGGGAATCGAAACCGACATCCTCGGCCAGGGTGGCGATGTCGCGCATCTCCGACCAGCGCACGGTGCCCTCCTGACCCAGGGGCATCTGCAGCCCCACCTTGAGACGGTTTGTCGTGTCAGTCATTGGTTCATCCCCTCTATCAGTTGTCGAGCCTGTCTCCCTGACTCATACCATCGGTCATAAAGAATGACCGATGGGCGTTCAATCGTCACGCAGGCTCCCGCCAAACGGTTGGCGACGCCCATCGTGTTGCGAACAGAATGTCGCGCTTGCCAGCGGTCACATGAATGACCGCTGGGTGCGTCATCAAATAGCCACGGTCAGGCCGCCGTCAATGGCGATGACCTGGCCGTTGACGTAACTGGCGGCGTCGGACACCAGATAGGCGACGGCGCCGGCGACGTCTTCCGGTCGGCCCCAGCGGCCCACCGGCACGTTCTTCATGAGCCACGGCTCAAAGTCCGGGTCGTCGGTCAGGCCCGCCGTCATCTCGGTGTGGATGAAGCCCGGCGCGATGGTGTTGCAGGTGACGCCGCGCGGGCCGAGGGATACCGCCAGGGCGCGGGCCAGGCCGCCAAGACCGCCTTCCGCCGCCACGTCAACCGGTGACTTGCCGGCGGTGGCGAACAGCGAGATCGCCGAGATCACCACGATGCGCCCGACGCCATGCTTGACCAGATGCGGCGTCGCCAGGCGGGCGGCGGTGAAGGCCGACGTGAGCTTGGTGTCGATGGTCTTGTACCAGTCGTCCAGGCTGTGGTCCTCGAATGGCTTTCTGCGCCAGAACCCGGCGTTGGTAACCAGGATATCGAGACGCCCGCGCTCGGCGACGATGCGCTCGATGGCGGCGGTCATGGCGGCCTCCTCGGTGACGTCGAAGGGCACCGCCAGGGCGTCGAGCCCGGCGTCGACAAGCTCGGCGCGGCGCGCTTCGGCGGCCTCGATTGAACGGCCATTGATGGCAACACAGGCGCCGGCCTCGGCCAGGGTCCGGGCGGTGGCCCAGCCGATGCCCCGGGTCGAGCCGGTGATGAAGGCGACCCGGCCTTCAAGACCTCGTGATGGCGTCATGACAGCGTTTCCTCTCCACGATTTTGCGGTATGGTTCGCGGTGAGTTCTGCCCATGCGCCCCATGGGGTGCAAATGGTTCCTTTGGGAAGAGGCCTCTAATCATGCTCAAGAAATACGATCCCGACGGCGTCTATAAGCCCATCGCCGCCTATCACCATTGCGTCTAGATCCCGGCAGGCGCCCGCTGGCTGGTCACCGCCGGCCAGGTCGGCATTGCCCCGGACGGCGAGTTGGTCCAGGACCCGGAAGCCCAGATCGCCCAGACCTGGAAGAACGTCGCCGCCCTGCTGGCCGCCGCCGACATGGGGCCCGAGGACCTGGTCAAGCTGACCATCTACCTGCTCAACGCCGAGGATTTCGTGACCAACCGCAAGTACCGGGCGGAATACCTCGGCGATGCCAAATGCGCCGCCACCGCCGTGCTGGTCAGCGCCATGGCCGATCCCGCCATGGTCATCGAGGTCGACGTCATGGCGGCCAAGGCCTGACAACCGGTGACTGGCGAACACAACGACGACAACCCGCCGGAAGGCTTCGCGGTGCTGTTCCCCGACGAGCCCTTCGAGATGCACGCCGGGCCCCATTACTTCCGCGGCGAGCGGGGCCAACGGGTCTCCGGCATGCGGGTCCGGCCGGTCCACACCAGCGCCAGCGAGTTCGCCCATGGCGGCGCCCTGCTGGCCTTCGCTGACTCGGCGCTCACCGCCTGCGCCATGGACGCCACCGGATCGATTGACGGCGACCTTCGCGGCATCGAACGGGTGGCGACGATCACCCTGAATTCCGAGTTCGTCGCCCCGGCCCGCATCGGCGACTGGATTGAATGCCGCGGCGAGGTAACCAAGCTGACCCGGTCGCTGGCTTTCGTGCGCGGCGTGATGACCGTTGACGGCGAGACCGTGATGACCTGCTCGACAGTGCTGCGGCGCCGGCGGCCGAGTTGAGACCAAGCGGGACGGCGCCGTCATGGATGTCGATACCTATCTAAGTCGCATCGCCAATAGCGGTTGCAGCGCGCCCGACATCGGGACCCTGCGCGCGCTCCACCGGGCTCATCTCGAAATGGTGCCGTTCGAGAACCTGGACATTCATCTCGGCCGGGCCATCGTGCTCGACGAAGGGTTGCTCAATGACAAGATTGTCGGCCGGTGGCGCGGCGGCTTTTGCTACGAACTGAACGGCCTGTTCGCAGCCCTGTTGCACGCCCTGGGATTTCCCGTGGCGCTGTTATCGGCCCGGGTCATGGACGAGGACGACCAGGCCGGACCGCCGTTCGATCACATGACCCTGGAGGTCGAGGCCGAAGGGCCGTGGCTCGCGGATGTCGGTTTCGGCAACGGCTTTGCCGAACCCCTGCGTCTCGATGATCGCGGCATTCAGCAACGCGACGGCATCGATTACCGCCTCTCGAGTTCGCCGAGTTTCGCCGCCTCAGCCATCGCCGGCCATGCGGCGGCGCAGCTTGCGCATGCCGCCGAGCCAGCGGTTGTAGTCGCCCGCCTTGCGCTGAATGTACTCAGCCACTTCCGTGTGGGGCAGGATGAGGAAATCCTCGACTGCCATGGCGGCGAGCACGTCGTCGGCCACCTGATCGGCCTCAATCATGCCGTCGACACTGGCCACCGAGTCCTCGTGGCCGGCGGTCATGGCGGTACGCACCGCCTGGGGGCACAGCACCGAGACCCGCACGCCGCGATCGCCATAGGTGATAGCCAGCCACTCGGCGAAGGCCACGGCGGCGTGTTTGGTCACCGCGTAGGTTGCCGAGTCGAGATGGCTCAACAGCCCCGCCGCCGAGGCGGTGTTGACCAGATAGCCCGAGCCCCGCGCCGCCATCTTGGGCGCCACCGCCCGGGCGGCGTAGACATGGGCCATGACATGAAGGTCCCAGTTGAGTTGCCAAAGGGCGTCGGAACTTTCCTCGCCGCCGTTGCGGGCGATGCCGGCGTTGCTGCAAAACACATCGATCGGGCCGTGGGCGTCCTCGGCCGATCCAACCAGACTGATAATGTCGGACTCTTTGGTGACATCGCAGGTCACGGCCATGCCGCCGATTTCCGCGGCCACCGCATGGAGCGGTTCCTCCTGCACGTCAGCGACCACCACGGAGGCGGCCCCGGCGGCCTTGAAACGCCGGGCCATGGCGGCGCCAATACCGCCGGCGGCGCCGGTAACGACGCAAATTTTACCTTCAAGTTGCACGGAACTACTCCCCGTTTACGGCCTCGCGGACCAGGTTCTGAAACAGCATGGTGTTGCCCTCGTGGGCCGGCGACAGGATGCCACTGTGGTAGACCCCGGCCTCCAGGTTGCGCTGCACGGCCTCGCAAATGCCGAGATCCTCGTGGACGATCTCCTGGGCCCAGCCAAAGGCCGAGCCGCGTTCGGCCTCGGGCAGATCGCCGAACCAGCTCCAATTATCCGTGCGCAGCCGTCCCGGCCCGACCGGCTCGATGCGCTCGGCCTTGAAACCACGGTCGCCGAGCACCGCCTGGAAACCGGGAAAGCGGTAAATCCACAGACCGTCGGCGCCGCGAAGAGAGCTGCCCTGGGCCTCGTATTTAACGTGGAAGGCAACCATGCGGCCATCGTCGTGAGGCACAATCTCAATCTCGTCGGCGATTACCGCGCGAGCCAGGCTGGGGTGGACCAGAGACAGGTGATAGCCCTCGACGGTGTTGTCGCAATAGGTCTTCCAGTTGGCCGCGCCGTTGATGGTGAAGCTGTCGTGGTAGTCGAGTTCGGCGGGACCCGGAAACCCGTCGCACAACGCCGGAATATCGCCGAGCCAGGTCATCAGGTCGTCGGTATCGTTATCGACGCAGAAGAAGATCAGGCCATTCCAGGTTTCGACCCGCAGGGCAAACAGGCCGTAGTCAGCTTTGTGGAAATCGGCGTCGTCGCCGAAATCGGGCACCGCCTTGAGCCGGCCTTCGAGGTCATAGGACCAGCCGTGATAAGGACAGCGCACCATATTGCAGGCGCCGGCGCCGGCAGCCAATAACTGGGAGGCGCGGTGGCGGCAGACGTTGTGAAAGCCACGTAACATACCGTCGTGGCCGCGAATGACGAACACCGGCCAGCCGTTGATGTCAGCGGCACGATAGTCGCCGGAATTGGCAATTTCCGCCTCGGGCCCGAACAAGCACCAGTTGCGGGCGAAGATGGCGGCGCGCTCCCGGCGGTGAATGGCGGGATCAGTGTACCATTCGGCGGGTAGGGTCTCGATCATCGGCTGCGTCCTCGAATTTCTCATCGACGGAGGATACCCGGCGGCGGCGGTCTCCGCTACACTCCGCGCCAACCGTGCGTGAATTGTACCACCCTGTGTAAGCGAGACTAGCCGTGACGACCCCTGACATTGCCCGAAAACAGCGCAGCCGACGGCGCACCCTGGTCCTGGCCTTCAGCCTTATGATCGTCGGCGGACTGGCCTGGGGACTGACGTTTTCGCTGGCCAAGCTGGTGATGGCGGCGGGCGCTCATCCCATCGGTCTGTCATGGCTGCAAGGCGCACTCGGCATCGTGGTGTTGCTGCCCTATTGCCTGGTGCGGTATGGCGGTCTGCCGCTGCGGCGCGACTACCTGCAGCTCTACATCATCGCCGGCGCCCTGGGCACGGCGCTGCCGTCGAACTTTCTGTTTTTCGCGGCGTCCCATCTGCCGGCCGGGATCCTCGCCATCGTCACCTCCCTGGTGCCCGTGCTGACCTACGCCATCGCCGTCGCCTTCGGCGCCGAACTGCTGCGCGGCCGTCGAATGTTCGGCATCCTGCTTGGCCTCGTGGCGATGCTGATGATCGTGCTGCCCGAGGCCAGCCTGCCCGATCCGGCCATGGCCGTGT
>JAYGEF010000153.1:0-14843 GCA_046582535.1 Alphaproteobacteria bacterium | reverse complement strand
ACCTTGCCCGCGACGATGAAATAGACCTCGGTGCCGCCACTCTCCAGGTCAAAGATCAGCTCCTTGGCCGCATAACGGCGAAAGCGAACCCGTTTCTCCAAAGTGGTAAGGCTGTCGGCTGTCAGCTCCGACAGCAGCTCGACATCGGCCAGACTGTTCTTCGCGTCTTGCGCCATAATGCAAAGGTTCCCAGTTGCACCACAAAACCTTAACGCAAGTTCCAAACCATGACCACGAAGAACAATCTTGCTCCCAGCGCGTTGCTGAGTAGACTGCGCGGCCATGTCACACCCTGACCGCCCAACCATCCATCTCATGCCCGGCCACGCCAAGCGCCTGCGCCTGGGCCACCCCTGGGCCTATTCCAACGAACTGCGCATGGACGACGAGGCCAAGGCGCTGGCGCCCGGCACCGTGGTCCGGGTGGTCGACCCTGGCCGCGAGGTTCTCGGCTGCGCCACCTTCAACCCGCATTCGCTGATTGCGCTGCGTATGCTGGCCCGCCAAAGCGACACGGACATTGACGCCGGCTTCTTCCGCGACCGGCTGAGCGCCGCCCGTGACCTGCGTGATCGCCTGGTCAAGGCACCCCACTACCGCCTGATCCACGCCGAGGCCGATAATTTGCCGGGCCTGGCCATCGACCGCTTTGGCGACGTTTTCGTCTGCCAGGTCAACAGTGCCGGCATGGAACGCCTGATCCCCGACCTGCTGGCCGCCCTGCACGAGCTCTTCGATCCCCGCGCCGTGGTGCTGCGTGGCGACAGCCCGGTGCGCGAATTCGAGGGTTTGGACAGCCGCATCGAGGTCATCGCCGGCGCTCTTGAGGGAACCGTGGAAACCGAGGAATACGGCGTCCGCTTCATAGCCGATCCCCTGGCCGGGCAGAAGACCGGCTGGTTCATCGACCAGCGCGAAAACCGCCATTTCGTGGCCGGCCTGGCCAATGGCGCGACCATGCTCGACGTCTACAGCTACGCCGGCGGCTTCGGTATTGCCGCCGCCATGGCCGGCGCCACCCAGGTCACTTGCCTCGACCGTTCGGAAAGCGCCCTGGCATCAGCCGCCCGGGCGGCGGACCTGAACGGCGTTGCCGCGCGCTGCAGCTTTGAGCGCGGCGAAGCCTTCGCCGAAATGGAACACCGGGCCAAGGCCGGCGAGCGCTACGACGTGGTCGTCGCCGACCCGCCGTCCTTCGTGAAAAACCGCAAGGGAATCAAGGCCGGCCTGCGCGGCTACCGCAAGATGACCCGCCTGGCCGCCGCCCTGGTCGCCCCCGGCGGCTTCCTGTTTGTCGCCTCGTGCTCGCACAACGCCGAGGTCCCGGCCTTCGCCGAGGCGGTATCACGCGGCATCGCCGACGCCGACCGGTCAGGCCGAATCCTGCGCGCCGCCGGCGCCGCCCCGGACCACCCCAACCACCCGGCATTGCCCGAGAGCAATTATCTCAAGTCGTTGACGTTGCAGTTGGATTGAGCGGAGACCCGCACTCCCCCCTAGCCCTCATCGGGCAATTCCAGCCTGATCACCGTGCCGCTCTCGTCGCTGCTGGCGATGCTGATTTCGCCGCCGTGGGCGTGCATGATTTCGCGGGCGATGGGCAGGCCGAGGCCGCTGCCGCCGGTGCGGGCCGAGCCGACGAACGGTTCGAACAGATGATCCTTGGCGCGGGGTGACAGGCCGGGACCGTTGTCGGCGACTTCGATAACCGCCCGGCCGTCACGGCGCGCGGCGCTGATGCGCACCGCGCCGGACTCAGCGGTCGCCGCCATGGCCGCGATGGCGTTATGACCGAGATTGAGGAAAACCCGGAAGAGCTGGTCGTAGTCGCCGGTCACCGCGAAATCGTCGGCGATGTCATTTTGCCACGCGGCGGAGCCTTCGGCCGACAGCAGCAACGTCTTGCCGACATCGTCAACCAGGGCCGGCAGGTCGACCCGGTCGCGTTTAAGCGTCAGCTCGCGGGCGCGGGCAAAGCGCAGAGTCTCGACGCACAGGGTCACGGCGCGGTCGATGGCCGCCACCAGGGAGGGCGCCTGACGGCGAACCTCGGGGTCGTCGCTGTCGGCCAGGCGCTCGGAGACCAGGGCAGCGGTCGACAACATGTTGCGCAAATCATGGCTGATCTTGCTGACCGCGGCGCCCAGAGCGGCAAGGTGGGCGCGTTGGCGCAGCGCCGCGCGCAGACCGCGCTGCATTTCCGTGAGCTCACGCTGGGCAACGCCGATTTCGTCGGCCCGGTTGGTCGCGCCGAGGTCCTTGGAAGCGTCCTCCGGGTCGTCGCGGAAGGCGACCAGCCGGGCGGTGATGCGGCGCATGGGCCGAACCATGAGCAAATGCAGGCTGAGGTAGACCAGGGTCGCGGTGATCAACGACAGCACGATGGAGAGCAGCAGAATGCGGCCCGAATAATCGTACATCTCGTGGCGCAACGGATCTTCGTCAAAGGTCACGTCGACCAGAATGCGCGGATCAATGCGGGCCGGGCCGATCACCCGCAGGACCCGATTGCGTGGCTGGATCAGGGTGACGAAGGCATCGCGAATGAGCCGGTAGGCGGTCTCCTCGCGCAAATCGAACGTCGCGTCGATGGCCGGCGCCGTCCCCAGCATCTGGTACGACGCGGCCGGCATGCGCAGGGCCACTGAATGAACCCGGGAATGAATCAGCAGGTCGGCCTCAAGCTCCGGCGTGACCATGCCGTCGGGCGCGGCGCGCAGCGCCAGGGTCGCCTGGTGGGCCGCCGCCAGGCGCTCCTCGAGATAGACCAGGCGGTAGCGCGATATGGACGGCACATAAATCAGCACTTCGCCGATCATCACGAAGGTCATGGTCAGCACCAGCAATCGCGCCGACAGGCTGCGCGTCAGTGTGGGTAGAGGTATGCGTTTGGGTTGCGCCATAGCGCCACATGTTATCCGAAGCGCGACAGAAAGCGTACCAGTCCGCGGGTGCCCTCGCTGGTCAGTTTGGTCATGAAGGCGCTGCCGGCGGCGCGCTTGTTGACCTCGCCCCGGGTCGGATAGGGGGTCATCAACTGGGCCATGGCCTTGATATCCAGCTTCTCGCGAATCGCCAGTTCCCAGCTTTGCAGCAACTCGCCGGCCCCGGCCCCGACAATGCCGGCGCCGAGAATACGCCCGCCCGGCGTGGTCACCACCTTGATGAAACCGGCGGTCTCGCCTTCCGCCCGGGCCCGGTCGTTCTCGGCGAAAGGCCAGCGCAGCACCTGGATCTTGTGGCCGGCGTCCCTGGCGCGGGCCTCGGTGAGACCGACCTGAGCCAGTTCCGGGTCGCTGTAAGTGACCCAGGGCAGCGCCGCGTAATCGACCTTGGCCGGAAGGCGGAACAGCGCGTTGCGAATGACGATGCCGGCGTGATAGCCGGCGACGTGAGTCAACATGGGAGCGCCGGCGGCGACATCGCCGATGGCAAATATTTTTCGGTTGCTGGTGCGCAAGCGGCCATCGACGACGATGCCCTTGGGGCTGTAGTCGATGCCGGCGGCGTCGAGCCCGAGGTCATCCACATTGGGCGCCCGGCCGGCGGCGACCAGCAGGTGCGAGCCCTCAATGGTCCGCTCAACGGCGTCGTCGCTCAGTACCACGGCGATGCCACTGTCGCCCGCCGTGACCCGCTCCACCGCCACGCCCTCGTGAATTTCGACGCCCTCGGCGCGCAGGCGGGTTCGCACCACGTCCACCAGTTCCGGGTCGTCGTTGCTCAACAGGGAAAACATCTCGATCACCGTGACCCGGGCGCCGAGCCGGCCATGGGCCTGGGCCAGTTCCACACCGACGGGGCCGCCGCCGATGACGATCAGGTGATCCGGCGCTTCGGTGCGGTCGAATATGGTTTCGTTGGTCAGGTAGGACACGGTCTCGATGCCGGGGATCGGCGGCACCATGGCGCGGCTGCCGGTGGCGACCACGAAACGCCGGGCACGGATTGCAACCCCGCCGGCCTCGATCCGGTCGGGCGCCGTGAAGCGGGCGGCGGCCTGGATCACATGAACCCCGAGACCCTCGTAACGTTCAACCGAGTCGTGCGGCGCGATGCGGGCAATGACGCCCTGGACATGGTCGTGGACCGCCGCGAAGTCGATGACCGGCTCGTCGCCGGTGACGCCAAAACGGCGACTGTCACGGATGCCCTGGGCGGCGTGGGCCGCGGCCAGCAGCGATTTGGACGGCACGCAGCCGTAGTTGAGGCAATCGCCGCCCATGAGACCGCGCTCGATCAAGGCCACCCGGGCGCCCATCTGGCTTGCCCCGGCGGCCACCGACAGGCCGCCCGAGCCGGCGCCGATAACACAAATATCAACCTTGATTTCAGTCATCGTTTGGTTTCGCCGCCTTGCGCGCCTGCCACAGCTTATACGCCACCGGCACCAGGGCCAGCACCGCGAGGCCAACCAGGGCGGCGATAATTTCCGGCGACATGATCATCGCCATATCGAACTCGGTGCCGGCGTCGAGGACCATACCCAGGCCGCCGCCAGCCAAGGCAAAGACACAGGTGCCGGGAATGATGCCGAAGAAGGTGGCGATCACATAGGTGCGCAACCGCACCCCGAGGAACGCCGGCACCAGATTGACTACAAAGAAGGGAAACAGCGGCACCAGACGCAACACCAGGAGATAGCTCATGGCGTTGTCCTGGAAGCCATTCTCCATCTTGGCCACCCAGGGCCCGGCCCGGGACCGCAGATGATTACCAACCGCCGTGCGGGCGATGAGGAACAGGGCAGTGGCGCCCACGGTGGCGGCGAATACCACATAAATGGTGGTCCGCAGCGGACCGAACAGAAAGCCGCCAACCAGGGTCATCATGGCGCCGCCGGGGATCGAAAAGGCAATGGCCAGGGCGTAAATCACCATGAAGGCCACGTCGGCGATCACCACGTAGTTGGCAACCAGGGCGAGCAATGTTTCCCGGTGGGAACGAAGCGCCGCCAGAATGGTCTGATTGTCGGGCCCGAAGACAGCCAACAACACGACCACCGCCAGCAGCGCCGCAATCGGCCACAACCGCTTGAGCGTGGACTTCCGGCCAGCGCTCTCACCCTCGACAGGGGCGCTATGATTCACGGCTTCCCACCATGGTTAAAACTAATACCATAACCATGACATATCCTCCCAGGCTCCCGGGCAACAGGGGCGCTGACCAAATCGTGATGAGACGTTACGGCCGCCGGGCGACGAAATCGATCTCGACACGGGCGGCCGAGGCCAGGCCGGTAACCCCCACGGTGGTGCGTGCCGGGCGGCCGTCAGCCGGGAAATACGACGCATAGACCGCGTCCATGCGGCGGTAATCTTCGTCGAAATGGGTCAGGAACACCCGTGCCGAAACCACGTTCTCGAGGCCAAGGCCGACGCCGTTGAGGATATAAGTCAGGTTCTTCATTACCTTGTGGGTCTGGGCCTCGATACCCTCGGGCAGACCTTCGGGCTCGAAATCCAGATCGCTGGGAATCTGCCCGGCAAGGAACACCCAGCCGTCGGCCTCGACCACGTGACTGTAGGGCGCCACCGGGGTCGGCGCGCCGTCGACCAAGTGAAAGATTGGCAGGCTCATTGGTTGCAACTCCTATTCGTTTACCGCCGGCGAGTTTGACCGCGTCCAGGTGGGCTCGCAAGCGGGCCATGGCGGCAACACCGAGAAAAGGCCCGAGGCAGAGGCTTGCGAAGGCCAACGGCCAGCCCACCGCATCAACAAGCGGCGGAATCAAATGGATGGTGAGGATGGTCAACAGAAAGCCGGCGCAGGTCTGCATGGTCAACATGGTGCCGACATAACGGGGTTCGGACAATTCGGCGATGCTGGCGGAAAATTGCGCCGAGTCGGCAACCACCGCGAAACCCCAGACCATGCAGACGGTGGCCAGCAGTATCGGGTTGGCGCCAAACAGAAAACCGGTAATCACGGCGCAGACGCCGCTGACGGCCATGGCCGTCATGGTCACGGTGGTGCGGCCATAACGGTCGGCGAAAAAGCCGCCGGCGAGACAGCCGGCCGCCCCGCCGACGCCAATCACCAGGAACGACGTGACCCGCGCCCAGAATACCGGGTCGGCGCCGCCGGTCATCCTGAAACTGGCATCCAGGAACACCCCGATCCAGGCCCACATGGCGTAAAGCTCCCACATGTGGCCGAGATAGCCGAAATTGGCCAGCCTGATCGACGGCGACGCGAAGGCCTTGAACAAAGCACGCGGGTTGACCGGCGGCGACTTGGCCATGAGCGGCCCCAGGCCGACCAGGTTGATCAGCAGGGCGGCGGCCAGGGCGATCATCGATGACGCCGCGATGGTGAAGCGGCAATCGACGCCGCCAAAGGCGTTAAGCAGATGAGGCGACGCCGAACCCAGGGTCAGGGCGCCGACCAGGATGGCGACGAGCAACCCGAGATCGCCCTTGGCCCAACTGCCGGCCATCTTCATGCCCACGGGATAGACCCCGGCCATGCAGGCGCCGGTGACGAAGCGTAAGACGATGACCGTGAACGAGGTCGGCTCGACCAGCAGAATGACGCCGTTCGCCGCCGCCGCGGTGATCGCCGCGATCATGAAGAAGCGCCGTGGATCAATCCTGTCCGCCAGACCCAGGAGGGCACTGACGAAAGCTCCGGCGACGAACCCGACCTGGACAGCGCTGGTGAACAGGGACGCCTGGGTCGCCGACAGGCCGTACTCGGCCTTGAGTGAGGGGATCACCGCCGAGGCCGAAAACCACAAGGCCATGACCGCAACTTCGCAAACCGAAAGAACAATGAGAGAGCCCGGCTTGGAGCGCATCGGCGATCACTTTATTGGCGATGGTTGGCGTTCGGACGGTGCGACTATGGAACTTCGAATAGTCATTCGGCAACAATCAACTTTGCGTCATCGACACCGGCATCCGTTTGATTTTCCCAATGATTGTGCCATTTTGAAGTCATACATATGCTGGTCGGAGGCCACGGGCCATGACAGAGAAGAAGTCCTTCAAGGGTGCATTCGAGGCGTTCCAGTCAACCTACCGCGCCGATTCGGAGCGCGCCAAGGTGCGCTACCGATCGATCAGCGCCCTGGTCGAAGGCTTGCGCTGCGAGACCCAGCCCCGCGATTTCAAGCTGACCGTCGATGAGCGCACCCTGCTCGGCGGCACCGATCAGGGTCCCAATCCCATGGAACTGATCCTGACCGCCCTGGGCGCCTGCCAGGAGATCACCTATCGCCTGTACGCCGACCTGCTCGGCATCCCGCTCCATGGGGTGGTGGTCGACGTCACCGGCGACGTCGATCTTTGCGGCTTCTTCTCCGTCGACGACGAGACGCGCCCCGGCTACTCGGGCATCGCCGCCGAGGTCATCATCGACAGCCCGGCCAGTGACGACGACATTGAACGGCTCAAGGAGGCGGTGGAATCCCATTGCCCGGTGCTCGACATCATCGGCAATGCCACGCCTGTCGCCGTGACCGTTCGCAAAAAGGATATCGCGCCAGCCGCCATGCACGCCCTATAGGGACGCCCGCCTGAACGGAAGCTGGCTGAAATCGATGCAGGCCGGGCCCGGCGCATCGATATCGATGATCGCCCTGCACTGCTCCTCGAAAGCGGCGCAGAAATGGTTCTTGGCCTTGACGCAGAGCAGCCGCGTGGCATCGAGATCAATACCATGAAGATCGAAATAGGCCGGATCGTTAGCCGCCCAGCCATGCTCGGTGACGATCACGCGAATGGCGTCCATGACCAGCACGGCGGTGCGGCCCAGATCGATGGCCATATGGGTCTGCATGGGCCCGCGATTGATGAACTGCCCGTCGGTCAGGCGCTCAATGCGCGCGCTGACCGGCACCGGCGCCCCGTAATCGGCGGTCAAGCGACCTCCCAGAGTACCTTCGAAATGGCCGCCCTCGCCTAACCGGTGGACCTCGGTGACAACAACCGGATCGTGAAAAAAGGCGAACACTGTGGGCACGTCCGGCGCGGCATCGACCACGGCGCGGAACAGCGCCGGCGTGTCGGCGATACCCCCCGAGAATGGATTGTCGGCGCCATCGATAACCGCGACCAGGCCGGACGGTGCGGCCAGCGCCTGGGCGATGCCCTCGGCCGGCCCCGGCAAGGTCATGAAGAAATCATCGCGCCGCTGTGTGATGACTTCCGCCAGTTCATCAGCGGCGTTCTGGGCCAGGGTCCGGTCGCCATCGGCGCAAACCATGGCCGAGGCGCCGGCATAGGGCACGTCGCCATAGGTGAAGCCGCCGTAAGCGGTGGCGTCGAGCAGGCCGTGGCGGGCCTCGAGATTGCGGGCCACCGCCTCGATTTCGGCCATGGGACCGGCGGCCGTGCGCATGTTGATGCTGGGTAGGATACGGCCGGTCTTGGCCACCGCGCAGACCGGGCGGATATCGCCGGCCACTATCCGGTCGAGCAAACCCAGCGCCCGAGTGGCGGTGGCGTCCATGTCCACATGGGGATGGGTCTTGTAGCCCGCCGCCACATCGATCAGGGGGGCAATGGCCGGGTCGAGGTTGGCGTGAAGATCAAACGTCACCGCCAGGGGCGTATGGCCGATGGCGGCGCGCACCGCTTCGATCAGTTCCCGGTCGGGGCTGTCCACGCGCTCGGCCACCAGAGCGCCGTGCAGCGAAAGATACACCCCGTCCCAGGGGCCGCCGCTTTCCAGGCCAGCGACGATCTCGGCGCGGATCGTCTCATGAAGACCGGCGGCCAACGGCCCGGCGGGCGAAGCTCCGGCACAGCGCAAGAAGACGCCCTGCCAATCCGGATGCTCTTCGGGGAAGGCGACAACCGCGCCGCCCTCGGTGGCGTTGCCCCGGTGGAAGACGGCGGCCGCCTCGCCGCAATGCCACTCGACCGCGCGAAAGCTCTCGGCAGTGGTCGGCACCGGCGAGAACGAGTTGCCCTCGTGCCACAGCCGGGCGATGGCGAGACGCTTCATGGCCGCCTCACCCGAATATGTCGTCCTCATAGGGAAAGGTCGAGAGACGCTGGGCGCCGCTTTCAGTGACCAGCACCTGCTCCTCCAGCTTGATGCCGTCGGCGCCACCCTCGGCGCCCAGGTAGCTTTCGATGCAGATCGTCATTCCAGGCTCGAAGACGCCGTCGTAGGCGCCCAACTCGTCCCAGTCCTCCGTGAACGACACCGCCGGCCACTCGTCGCACATGCCGACCCCATGGGCCAGGGCCGAGTAACGCTGGGCAATGAACTCGCCGGGCGTGCGCCAGCCCTTCTCGGCCAGTTCGCGGAAAGTCATGCCCGGCGCCAGCAGCGCAATATTGGTCTCGATCTGGTCGCGGGCCAGGCCGTAGATGCGCTTCTGCTCGTCGCTCGGCCGGCCGGGACCGCAGAAATAGGTCCGCGAGATGTCGGCGCAATAGCCGAACGGGCCGATCAGGTCGGTATCGAAGGCCACCAGTTCGCCGGCCCGGATGACTTTGTCGCCGCATTCGTGGAACCACGGGTTAGTGCGCTGGCCCGAGGCCAGCAACCGGGTCTCGATCCATTCGCCGCCCATGGCGATGTTGGTCTCGTGGAGCAGGGCCCACAGCTCGTTCTCGGTCATGCCGGGGCGCAGGGCCTCTCGCATGCGCGCCATGCCGGCCTCGCAGACCGAAATGGCGTGGTTCATGCAGGTGATCTCGTCGGCCGACTTGATGACCCGGGCCTGTTCCATGACTTCCTGGCCGTCGTGCAGTTCGAGTCCCAGGCCTTCGAGCGCGTGAGTGCCCTGGAAATTGCCGTGGTCGAGGGCGATGCGCTTGTTGCCGCCGCAGTGCTCGTCCACCAGATCGGCCAATGCCTGGGCCCAGGCATTGGCCTTGCTGTCCACAGTGTCGCCGGCCCCGAAGTAGTACCAGGCGATGGCCGGGCGGACCTCGGCGATGGTCTCAAGGCCATCATTGAGATGCTCGCAACGGGGAAACTCGAAGATCACCGCCTTGCCCTCAGCCGGCACGAAGGCACAGCGCGAGGCATTGTGCAGCACCCACACGGTCATGTTGCGGCTGCCCGTGGCGTAGCGGATGTTGATCGGGTCGTGAAGCACAACGGCGCCCAGGTCGCGCTGCTTGAGCTGTGCCTGAACCCGGCCCAGGCGATAGCCGCGCAGGCGCTTCATGTCGACCTGGTCCTCGCAATCGCTGAGCCCGGCGCCCCGGGTGTTGCGCGCCATGGAACTGAAATTCATTTGTGTCATGATGACTGGTCCTTGGTTTCCGCCTTGGCTGGCGGCGTGAGAATACGCTGTTCAATCAGATAATCGTAGATCGTCTGGGCTGCTTCATGCGGGGTCGGTCCGACTAGTTGTCGGCCTGCCCCGGTAGGCGCGTCGGTCAAGGCACTCAGGCGTTCGGCGGCGCTGAGGCCGCTAGTCGGGACGCCCAGCCGGCGTGGTCGTCGTCGTGCCGGACGCGTTTCCCAGTGTGCGCGCTCGCCGTCACTCACAGCTTCGGCGGCGACGATATAGATACGGCCGCGCCGGGCCATGGCGAAGGCGCTCTGGCGCGGCGGCGGCGCGGCCATGTCGATAGTGGCGACCAGGGGCAGCGGCACGGTGATAGCCCGACGCTGACCCCGCGGCAGGGCCTGGAGCAGCCGCACCGCGCCGTCGTTGATCGATATGATCTCGGCGACGCCGGGCACCATGGCGAAGCCCAGGGCTTCGGCGACAATGTAGGGAACCATGCCGCTGTCCTCGCCGTTTTCGGCCCGGCAGCCGGTCAGCAGCAGGTCCGGCGACGCCGCTTCCAGGTGGCGGATCAGCGCCGACACCGGGTCGGCCTCGGAGGGCAGGTCGAGCACGGTGACCGCGTCGAGCCCCATGCCGAGATAGTCGCGCAGGGAGGGCGTCGCCGGGTCGCCCGCATGGATCGCCCGAGGCTCGGAAAGCTGAAGTGCCAGTTCGAGGGCGCGGGCGTCGCCGGGCGCCCGGCGCCCCCGGCCGCTGACCGGATGGCGTCCAGCGGACAGCAATACGGCCACGTCAATCGCCACGGCGCTTGCCCTCCATGAGATCGGCCAGGGCCGGCATGACGTCCTGAGCATCGGCGATGACCGAGAGATCGGCACGCTTGACCATGGCGGCGTGAAGATCCGTATTCACCGCCACCACTCGCTGGCAGCGCTGGATGCCCTGAAGGTGCTGAGTGGCGCCAGAAATGCCGAAGGCGAGATAGCAGCGTGGATCGACCAGGGTACCCGAAGCGCCGACCTGGCGGTCCCGGGCCATGACACCTGAATCGCAGGCCACCCGGCTAGCGCCTTCGGTGGCGCCCAGGGCGGCGGCGACCCGGTGGAAGGCGTTCCAGTCGCTGATGCCGCTGCCGCCGGCGACGATGAAGTCGGCCTCGGCCAGGGGCACGGCGTTGGGATCGATGGCCTGCAGCCCGCCGTCGTCGAGGCGCTGGTCGCCCTGGGCCGAGGTGCTGCCGATGACCTTGGCCTCATAGCGGGCGCCGCGCACCGGTTCCGCCGCCTCGGGCGCGATCAGCAGGACGCGCGGCGCGGCCATGGCGTAGTCGAGCGTGCCACCGCCGCCGCGCCGCTCAATATCCATGCCTTCAATGCGCTGCACGTTACCCGCCGCCCGCTCGCCAAGGCGGGCCGCCACCAGCCGGCCCACATGGCCGCCGTCGGTCGGCGTGTCGGGAAACAGCACATGGCGCGGCAAGAACTGGGCGATGGCCGCGATAACCACCGTGGCCCGGGCCTCGGGGCGGTAGCCCATGAAGGCGCCGCCGCGCACTTCGACCAGCCGGTCGGCCCCGGCGGCGGCGAAATCATCCTCGCCGGCGATGGCCACCACCGCCACCGCACCGGACAGGGCGTCGGCCAGAATTCGCGCCGCGCCGAGCAGATCGCGGTCGTGGGACGACAACTTGCCGTCGGGCAGATCGGGCACGACGAAGATCAGACAGGCGGGATCGTCGATGGATTTAATTGGTAGTTCCACTACCGGCGCCGCCGTACGGCTTCGCGACCGTTTCCGGTCTTTCCGGGGATCACGCCGCACCGCTGTCACGAGGCCCCCTCCACCGCATCGAGCAACAACTCGGCAATATCGACGACCTCGGGGCGCGGGCCGGTGACGCCTTCGAGCATGACCGCGCAATTGGGACAGGCCACGGCCACGGTCTCGTCTCGGCGCCGACCTTGCGGATATCGTCCATGCGGGTGTCGGGAATACGGCGTTCGCCGACGATGTCAGTAATCATGCCGCCACCGCCGCCGCCACAACAGCGCGAGAACTCGCCCGAGCGCTTCATTTCCACCACATCGGCGCCAAGCGCTGCTAGCACCGTGCGCGGCGCCGCCGTCTCGCCCTGGTAGCGGCCGAGATAGCAGGGGTCGTGGAAAGTTAGGCGCTGACTGCTGACCTGGGTCACGGTCAAGGCGCCGGTCGTCACCAGCGCGGCCAGCAGGCTGGTATGGTGGACCACTGTGTAGTTGCCGCCGAAGGCCGGATACTCGTTACGCAGGCTATGGAGCACATGGGGGTCGGCGGTGACGATGCGCTGGAAATCGAATTTCGCCAGAGTCGCGATGTTGCGCCGCGCCAGGTCCTGGAAGGTCGCCTCGTCGCCAAGGTGCCGGGCGATGTCGCCGACGTCAAGCTCGGCCTCGCCGAGCACCGCGAAGTCGATATCGGCGCGGCGCATGAGGCGGACCAGGGCGCGCAGGGTGCGCTGGCCGCGCAGATCAAAGGCGCCGTCGCCGAGCCACAGCAACACGTCGCGCGGCTCACCCTCGGCAATCACCGGAAGGGCCAAATCCGTGGCCCAGTCGAGTCGGCTCGCCAGGGGCCGCCCACCGGGGTTGTCGGTGGCCCGCAATTCGTCGAGCAGGGCCGCCGCCTTGGCCGGCGTGGCGCCGCGCTCCAGGGTCTCGAAGCGGCGCAGGTCGATCACCGCGTCGACATGCTCGATCATCATCGGACAGGAATGGACGCAGGCCAGACAGGTGGTGCAGGACCACAGGGTGTCCGGATGGATCATCGCGTCGTCACCAACCAGGGGCAGATCGCGCCCGCCCCTGCCCTCGCCGTTGGCCCGTCCGGGGTGGGGCTCGCCCTTATAGGCCTTGTCGTCGCCGCTGACGGCGCTGGCCGCGCAGATGTCCTGGATCAGCTTCTTGGGGTTGAGCGGCAGGCCGGCACCGAAGGCGGGACAGGCGCGCTGGCATCGGCCGCACTGGACACAGGCATCGAAACTCAACAATCGGTTCCAGGTGAAGTCAGTGGGCATCTCGGCGCCGAGCTTGTCGGCATCGAGGTCGAGGGGTTCGAGCGCGGTCACGGGCCGCGTGGCATCGAAGCGTTCGAACCGGGGATGGCAGACCAGATGCATGGCGCCAAGCACCGCGTGGCGCATGGGGCCGAATGGCGCCAGGGCGATCATCTCAAGGCAGGCCCAGACCCCGAGTACCCCGACCAACGCCGCATGATACCAGCCGTCCAGGGGCAGCTCGGCGGCGGCCAGGAAGGCGACGAAAGCGAACAGGCTGAACGGCAGGCGCTCGAAAGCCCCCCGGGACAAGCGCCCGGCCGGCCGGCTGATGCGGCGCCACGCGACCATGGCGGCACCGACGCCCATGACCGCCAGGGTCACCAGCAGGCCCCAGCCGAGGCCGACGTTGGCAGACCCCATCACATAGATCAGCAGGGCCAGGGCCAGGGTCGCCAGGAAGCCACAGGCCACCGCCGCGTGCATGCGCGCCGCGTAAGGATCACGCATGACCACCGCGTGGACATCGACCAGGAAGCTGCGCGGCAGACGTCGCAGCCCGCGCCAGAACTGGATTTTTGCCGGCTGGCCGGCGAACCAGCGCCGCGAGCGGATGCCGAGGGCCACGAGCCCTAGCGCAAGGCTCGTGGCCAGAAGGGTGCCGACGAGCGTTACCATCATGCCGAAGTCCTGCCAGACCTACGCGCGCAGCTTCTCGTTGTCCGGATCGTAGGGGCTTTCGCCGACCACGGTGACTTTGTGGCGGGTGCCGAGGATGTCCATCTCGAGCTCGGTGCCCTCGGCGGCCAGGGACGGCGGCACCATGGCCATGACGAACGAGGTATCGAGGCGCGGGCCGTAATTGCCCGAGGTCGCCCGGCCGACCATCTTGCCGTCCTCGAAGATCGGATTGTTACCCAACGGATCGGCGTCGATGATGTCGCTGACCGCCATGGTCACCATCTCGTTGGCGAAACCGTTCTGCTGCCATTCGACCAGGGCGTCGCGGCCGATGAAGCTGCCCTTGTTGGGATGGACGAAGCGCTGCAGGCCGGATTCGAAGGCCGAATACTCGATCGACAACTCGGTGCCGACCATGCGGTAAGACTTCTCGATGCGCAGCATGTCCATGGCGCGAATGCCGAAGGGCTTGAGGCCGAGATCGGCCCCGGCTTCCATGATGGCGTCGAAAATGTGGTTCTGGCACTCCATGGGATGGTGCAGTTCCCAGCCCAGCTCACCGACGAAATTGACCCGCGCCGCCCGCGCCGAGGCCTGGCCGACCAAGATTTCCTGGGAGGTCAGCCAGGGGAACGCCGCGCTCGACAGATCAGCGTCGGTGATGCGGCCCATGAGGTCGCGCGCCTTGGGCCCGGAGACCACCAGCACGCCCACCGTATTAGTCAGGTTCTGGAACTGCACCGAGCCATCGTCCGGCATATGCTTGGTCAGCCAGTCGTGGTCGAGGCGCTGATAGGCGCCGGCGGAAACCAGATAGTAGGACTCCTCGGCCTCGCGGATCACCGTGAACTCGGAATGGACCCCACCCTTGGTGTTGAGCGCATGGCACAGGCCGACCCGCCCCAGCGCCTTGGGCAGGCGGTTGGC
>JAYGEF010000123.1:0-4121 GCA_046582535.1 Alphaproteobacteria bacterium | reverse complement strand
GCGCAGATCGCCGGGGCCACGGAAATTGTCGTCAAGGACGCCCATGGCTCGGGGCGCAATATCCTGCCCGAGCGGCTGCCCGAAGGCACCCGCCTGATCCGCGGCTGGAGCGGCGATCCACAGTGCATGGTTGAGTTCATCGATGACAGCTACGACGCCGTAGCCATGGTCGGCTATCACGCCGCCGCCGGGGCCGGCGGCAATCCATTGGCCCATACCATCACCGGCACGGTCGCCAAGATGCTGATCAACGGCCAGATCACGTCGGAGTACATGCTGCATCGCGATTGCGCCGCTCTCCATGGCGTGCCGACCGTATTTCTGTCTGGCGACCAGACCCTATGCGACAGCGCCACGGCGATGAATCCAGCGACCCACACGGTCGCCACCAAAGAGAGCGCCGGCGGCTCGACAACCTCGGTCCACCCCAACGTGGCCACCGCCATGATCCGTGATGGGATGGCGGCTGCGCTCAACGACGCCGCGGCGCAAAAGATACTACCCATGGCCGACAGTTTCGGACTCGAGCTGTGGTACACCGACCACGAATGGGCCTTCAACGCGTCGCACTATCCGGGCGCCCGGCTGCACGATCCCCACGCCATAAAATATGAAACCGGACAATTTTTCGAAATAATGCGAATTCTTAGATTTGTTCTAGAACCGCCTGTTTTTCCATAGGAAACATCATGAAAGTTTACATCAGCGTCGATATCGAAGGGGTTGCTGGCATCACCCATTGGGACGAGGCCGAGATCGGCAAAGAGGGCTATCCCGAGTATCGTGAGCAAATGACCATCGAAGCCATCGCCGCCTGCGAAGGCGCGCTCAATGCCGGCGCCACCGAGATCCTGGTCAAGGACGCCCATTGGACCGCGCGCAACATCTACCCGGAACGGCTACCCGAGGAAGCGCGCCTGATCCGCGGCTGGAACGGCGAGCCGTTTTCCATGATCGAGGGGCTCGACTCAAGTTTCCGTGCGGCCGCCATGGTGGGCTATCACTCGGGCGCTGGGGCCGGTGGCAATCCTCTGGCCCATACCATGACAGGCAAGGACGCCAAGATCCTGATCAACGGCGAGCTGACCTCGGAATACCTGCTGCACCGCAACGCCGCCGCCATGCGCGGCGTGCCCGTGGTCTTCCTGGCTGGCGACAAGAACCTGTGCGACACCGCCATGGCGACCAACCGGGCGGTCCACACGGTGGCGACCAAGGACGGCGCCGGCGGTTCGACCACCTCGACCCACCCCATGGCCGCCGCTAAGCAAATCCGTGACGGCATGGAGGCGGCGCTGCGTGACGACGCGGCCCGCGAACTACCGACCCTGGCGGAGCATTTCGAGATGGAGGTCTGGTTCAAAGAGCATGAGGACGCCTATCAGGCGTCCTATTTTCCCGGTGCCCGCCTCGTGGACCCCCATTGCGTGGCCATGGAGACCGACGATTACTATGAAATTGGACGGACACTGCACTTCATCTTATAGGAGCGGGCCATGACCCGGCGTATCGTAATCATCGGCGGTGGTGTCATCGGCACCAGCGTGGCATGGCATCTGGCGGTGGCCGCGGCCGGCGACATTACCCTGGTGGAGCGCGACCGCCTGGGCGCCGGCACGACGTGGCATTCCGCCGGCAACATAACTTGGCTGGCCTATAACGACCGGCAAATTCTGGCGACCTTCGACGCGGTCAAGGCGGTGTCGGAAGAGTCGGGCCAGGACGTCGGCTGGCTCAAGACCGGGCGGCTGGTGCTGGCCCGTGATGACGCCACCCTGGAGAGCTTCGCCGACTCCGCCAGACTCGGCGAGGAACGGGGCTACGGCTCGCAAATGCTGAGCCCGGCGGAAGCCGCCAAGCACCATCCCCTGCTCGACCCGGCGGCCATCGCCGGAGCCTGGCTCAATGGCCTATCGGGGCGCCTCGATCCGGCCGGCCTCACCGCCGCCTACGCGGGCGCGGCCCGAAAACGCGGCGTGACCATTCGGGAATCCTGCGCGGTCACCGGAATCACCAGCAACAACGACCACGTCACCGGCATCGAAACCAGCGATGGCGCCATCCCCGCCGACGCGGTGGTGGTGTGCGGCGGCCTGTGGTCGCGGCGCCTGCTGACCGGTTGCGGCATCGCCCTGGCGCAATGGGGCAACGAGCATTTCTATGTCATCGCCCGCATGGACCCGGTGCTTGACCGGACCACGCCGTCCTTCGTCTCGCCCGACTTTTCGATCTACGGCCGCGAGGAAGTCGGCGGCCTGCTGTTCGGCTGTTTCGACGAAAACGCGCTGACCCTCGATGGCGACAACGGCGCCCCGCCGGATGATTTCTCGTTCTCTCTGCTCAATGAGAACTGGGACAAATTCGCACCCTACGCGGAAAACGCGGCGATTCTGTTCCCGGCCCTCGCCAAGGCCCCGATCAGCCGCTTCGTCAACGGCCCGGAGACCTTCACCCCCGACGGCCAGCCACTCATCGGTCTCGCCGGCGATGTCGAAGGGCTGTATGTGGCAAGCGCCATGAACTCAGGCGGTGTCACTTATTCGGGCTATGCCGGGCAACTGATCAGCGATCTGGTTACCGGCGCCGATCCGCGGTTCGAACCGGCCCGCTACGCCCCGACCCGTTTCGGCACCCAGGCCGGCGACGAGGCCTGGTTGCGCGAAACCATCTCCCAGGTCCCCAGCAGCCGCTACCGCGAACTCCACGATTGATCCTGCGCGCCCCCACCGAGGCCAGACCATCGCCGGCCCGGGCGGCACGGGGCATATTGCGTTTCGTCCATGACGAGCGGGTTCGCGAAATCGTCTATCAGGCGCTGGTCTTCGGCACCATCGCCTGGGTGATCTATCTGTTGCTGTCGACAGCGGCGGAAAAGCAGGCTGCCCAGGGCATTCTCACCGGCTTCGGCTTTCTTGACGTCAGCGCCGGCTTCGACATCGACTTCAAACTCATCGACTACGAACCCGGCGAAGGCACCTACGGCGATATTTTCATCATCGGCATCCTCAACACCCTGCTGGTCTCGGTCTTTGCCATTATCGCCAGCACCGCGCTGGCCTTCGTCATCGGCATCATGCGGCTGTCGTCCAACTGGCTGGTTTCGCGAATTGCCCTGGTCTACGTGGAGTTCCTGCGCAATACGCCACTGCTGATCCAGGTCGTCTTCTGGTATCTGGGTGTGTTCAACGTGCTGCCCCGGGTGGCGCAGAGCCTCAACGTCTTCGACCTCGACCTGGCCTATGTAAACAATCGCGGCATGTTCATGGCGACGCCCATATTCGGCGAGCTGTTCTGGGTCACCCAGGCGGCCCTGGCCGTGGCCGTAATCGGCTTCTGGGTGTTGTGGCGCCGGGCGGCCCGCCATCAAGCCGAGACTGGCGGCTACATTCCGGTGTTCTGGCCGTCCGCCATGCTCATCATCGGCCTCCCCGCCCTGGCCTTCATGGCCACCGGCCAGCCGCTCGACTGGGAGCGCCCGGTCCTCGGCGGCTTCAATTACCGGGGCGGTGTCCACGTGCCGCCGGCCTTCCTGGCCCTGGTGGTGTCCCTATCCCTCTACCACGCGGCCCACCTGGCGGAGTCGATCCGGGCCGGCATTCAATCGGTGCCCAAGGGCCTGTCCGAGGCCGCCCGGTCCCTCGGCCTCCACCCCCTGCGCGCCCTGTCACTGGTGGTCATTCCCTTGGGCATGCGGGCCATCGTGCCGCCGATGATCAGCTCATGGATCAGCGCCATCAAGAACACCTCCCTGGCCGCCGCCATTGGCTACGCTGATCTGGTGGCGGTGTTTCAGGGTACGTCGATCAACCAGTCGGGCCACGCGGTCGAAATCGTCGCCATGACCATGGGCTTCTTCATGGCCGTGAGTCTGGTGCTGTCGGCCCTGCTCAACCTATACAACAAGCACATGAAGCTCAAGGAGTAGCGCACTCGCCCATGGTGCGGCCGCCGAGATCGGCGATGTGGGCCAGGCGGTCTTTGGCGAAGAGGATTTCGGAATCATCCTCGGGGGCGTAGCCGATGATCCGCCGCGCGTTGGCGATGCTCCAGAACGCCCGGGTGTTGTTGGAGATGCCGTAGAACCGCTGATGGGGCACGCCGCCGTCATCGCGGATGTCCTC
>JAYGEF010000107.1:0-6235 GCA_046582535.1 Alphaproteobacteria bacterium | reverse complement strand
CGACGCTCTTCCGATCTCGCTGCGCGATCTCGGGGGTGAGCGGCTCATTCCACGCCGGAATGCTGAAGTTCGGCGTGCGCTGGAAAACAGTCAACTGGTCGGCCTCGGCGGCGATGATGGGGATCGACTGGATGGCCGACGAGCCGGTGCCGATGACGCCCACGGTCTTGCCGGTGAAGTCGACGCCTTCATGGGGCCAGTAGCCGGTGTGGTACCAGTCGCCCTCGAAGCTACCGAGACCCTTGAATGCCGGCCGGCGCGGTGCTGACAGGCAACCCGTGGCCATGATCAGGTGCTGAGCCGAGAATCGGTCGCCGCAATCAGTATCGACGGACCAGCGGCAGCTGTCCTCGCCGAAAACCGACTCGGTGACACGGGTGTTGAACTGCATGTCCCGGCGCAGGTCGAAGCGCTCGACCACGTGCTCGGCGTATTCGAGGATCTCCGGCTGGGTGGCGAAGCGCGACGGCCATTGCCATTCCTGCTCCAGTTCCTTGGAGAACGAATAGGAATAGATCATGCTTTCGATATCGCAGCGCGCGCCGGGATAGCGGTTCCAGTACCAGGTGCCGCCGATGTCGTCGGCGGCCTCGACCACCAGGCAGGAAAAACCCAGATTGCGCAGGCGGTGCAGCATGTAAATACCGGAAAACCCGGCACCCACAATAAGGGCATCGAAGGCGCGGGCCTCGCCGGCCGCCGTCTCACTGTCAGTCATAAAATCGCACTCTCACTTGTCGGCCGGTTTCCGGTTGGTCGCACTCTTGTTCATCCAATAGCCGTCGGGATCGTCGGGAAACCGCCCCAGCGAAGAACCATGACATTGATAGCCGATCAGGCGGCGCACATGGTCGGGATAACTGTCGGCGATGTCGCGAGGAATATGGAGGTATTGGTTGACCTCCTGGCGCAGCCAACCAAGGCTATAGGTATTGATCAGGCCCATGCGCGGGCTGTTGCTGCGATTGGCGCCGCCGCCGTGTAGCGTCCAGCCCATGTACATCAGCCCCGAGCCCTTGGTCATGACCGCTTGGACCACCTCGCCGTCGCCGTGGCGGGCAGGACCCTTGAACAGGTGACTGTAGGGCATCACCCGAGTGGCGCCGTTCTCTTCGGTAAAATCGACCAGCGCCCAGATGATGTTAACTTGCCATTCGACGCCGGGAATTCGCATGGGGTAGATGTCGCCATCGGTGTGCAGCACCTGGTCCTGCTCGCCGGGCAGAATTTCGATGCCGGTGCAGCTGCCGATGCGATAGTTGATGCAATGGGGCAGCAGGATGGGGTCGATGATGTCGAGCACCCGTTGATGACCGATAAGCTCGGCCGACGTTCGCGAGCGTGCCAGGATGCCCGAAATCCGCAACGTATCGTAGCCGTTGAAGTCGGTCTCGAAATCCGTGCCCTCGGTGTCGAAGTTGCCGCGCAGCTCAGCGGCCACGGTATCGGCCACATGGTCTTCGATACAATTATCCAGAATGGCCGCGCCATCGCGCCGCAAGGCCTCGACGACCCGATCCGTGCTGGCGTCGCGGTCGAAATGCTCAAGTTCCATGATGGCCTGCCTCCTCCTCGGTCGCGCGATTGTCTGCGGCGTCACGATGCGAAGTCAAGGAACGGCTTCACAGGCCCCATTTGACGCGAAGCCAGGCGCGCTCGTGGAGATAATAGATCACCATCTTGGTAATCACCTCGAAACTGGCAATCGTCCCGGCCCAGGCAAAGCTGCCGGTCACCAGATAACTGATGATGAAGGTGTCGAGGGTGGCAACGGTGCGCCAGCTCACGGTCTTGACCACGGTTCTCGTGCGTGTTGGGTGCATGTCTACCTGCCGCTTGTAATTTGTAATCGTTCGGGTGCGCAAGTCGAGGCCGCTTGGGCCGCATTGTTGGCAAACCTCGAACCATATGTGGCGAAACCGGCACCCATGGTCGCGGACGCTGTCGCAGCCCTAAGGATAGGGCAGGACGAACGCCGTCACCCCCGGCAAGCCGGCTTCGGCGTATCGAGACGGTTCATCGCCTAACCGCCCCGCGTACAAATGATTCGCCGCACAGATGAATGCCGCACTCGGTTTTCCCGGCCCGACCAACGGCCGGCGCGAATGCTTTCGCCGGCGGCGATGCGTCGCGTGCAGGTTTGGCAACCCAACGACGCGAAGCCCTCGGCGGCGAGCGGATGGCGCGGCAGATCGTGGTGCACCATGTAGCGCTCAATATCGGCCTCGGTACAATGGGCGAGCGGGTTGAACTTTACCCTCTCGCCGTCATCCTCGATGGTCTCCAGGAATTTCGCCCCGCACCGTGAAACCGTTTGCGCCCGGATATCCAGGCGTCGAAGCCGACCAATGCCGCCTCCAGCGGCGCCACCTTGCGCAGGGCGCAGCAAGCGTCCGGGTCACGCGACCACAGAGTCCCGTCGGCGTCGCGCAAGGCAATCGAGTTCACGTCGGGTCCGATGGTCCGCACGTTGATAAGACCGCAGCGCTCTATCAGACGGTCGCGGTAGGCAATGGTTTCGGGAAACAGCTTTCGGGTATCGATGAAGATCACCGGCGTGTCGCGGTCAACCTAGGCGACCAGGTCGAGCAGCACGGCCGCTTCGGCCCCGAACGACAATACCAGGGCGATGCGGCCGGCGAACTCGCGGGTGATCATGGTTTCGAGCAACGTCGCAGCGTCGAGGTCGCCGCGGGTCGCGGCGGGAAGGGCGATGGGGCGGCTACACCCGGCGGGACTACCCGCCTCTGCTATCGTGTCGGTATCGAACATGTCGATGCTCCCTTGGCTTAAAGTCGGAGCCGGTCGAACCAGTTCGCTTGCGGGAACGCTGATGCCGTGGCGGGCATAACAAAACCGCCATGGCGGCGCACGGCGGTTGCCGTCGCTTTAGCCGTATTTTTTAAGCGCCCGCAAGCTGATGAATCAAATCGGCGCTGATGAAAAGATAGCCCTTTGCTGCCCCCGGTTGTCAAGTCGGTCGTTGTGGTCGGTGGCATTCTGGTAAGCCACGGTGATGGCGCCGACGGCTTCATGCCAGGCCGCCGCCTCGGCCTCGTCGCGCGCCTCGACCGCATCAAAACCGCACCGTTGAAGGAACCGGAAGACGTCTCGAATGAGCGGTCCGACGGCGCGCAATTCGCCGGTAAAGCCATAGCGTTCACGCAGCAACCGTCCGGTGGTGTAACCGCGCCCGTCGCCGATGCTGGGAAACTCGATGGCAACCAGGTCGAGACAATCGAGATCGGCGGCGATGACCTCGGCGAGATCGTCGGTCCGCAGTTGTACGCCGGTCAATCCGTTCCGCCCGCGCAGGGCGTCGCGCTCGGCGAGCCAGCGCGTCAGCGAGACGATGATCGGGGATGACACGGGGATCGGCTCGTCATCGGCGATGAACATCCACGGGTCGGCAATGACCGCACCATCCTTAATGAGTGGTCCCTTCTTAGTGATCGGCATACAGCGCCTCCTTGAACGGATCGAGACCGACCCGCCTCACGGTATCGACAAACCGCTCAGTGCCCGAGCGCATCGTGAGGTAGGTATCGGTCAGGGTTTCGACGGCTTCAACCACGCGATCGTAGGGGAATGCCGGGCCGACGATGGTGCCGATGGACGGCGCTTCGTCGGCGCTGCCGCCGATGGTGATCTGATAAAACTCCTCGCCCCGCTTATCGACGCCGAGAATGCCGATATGGCCCACGTGGTGATGGCCACAAGCGTTGATGCAGCCTGAAATCTTGAGCTTCAACTCGCCGATATTATGTTGCCGCTCGAGATCGGCGAAATGCCGGCTGATATCCTGGGCCAACGGGATCGACCGAGCCGTGGCGAGGCTGCAATAATCCATCCCCGGGCAAGCGATGATGTCGCTGATCAGCCCGAGATTAGGCGCCGCCAGATCGTGCCGCCTGAGGGTCTGCCAGAGTTCGAAAAGATCGGCCTGGCGGACATGGGGCAACACCAGGTTCTGTTCGTGGGTGACGCGGATTTCAGAAAAACTGAAACGTTCGGCAAGCGTGGCGACAGCGTCCATCTGCTCGGCCGTCGCGTCGCCCGGAATACCGCCCTCGGGTTTCAACGTGATGTTGGCAATGGCGTAGCCGGGCCGCTTGTGCGACGCCACATTGGTGCGCACCCAATGGGTGAAGTCACGATTTTCAAGGCGATGACGGGCGAATTCGCCATCGTCGCCGGGGAGATTCTCATAGGGCGGCGGCGAGAAGAACATGGCGATGCGGGCATATTCCTCGGCCGGCAGTTCGATCGCGCTGTCGCGCATATGTTGCCATTCAGCATCGACCTGGCGGGTGAATTCCGCAGCGCCGGTCTCGTGCACCAGGATCTTGATGCGTGCCTTGTACTTGTTGTCGCGCCGTCCCGCCTGGTTATAGACACGCAGGACCGCTTCCAGATAGGACAGCAGATGCCGCTCCGGCAGAAATTCGCGCAGGGCGGTGCCGATTTTTGGCGTGCGACCAAGGCCGCCGCCAACGATCACCTGGTAGCCGATCTTGCCGGCGTCGTCGCGTTTGATGACGATGCCGATGTCGTGCACCCGGACCGCCGCGCGGTCGCGCGTGGTCCCGGTGACAGCAATCTTGAACTTGCGCGGCAGGAAGGTGAATTCCGGGTGCAGGGTCGACCACTGGCGAATGACCTCCGCGACAATGCGCGGGTCGGCAACCTCGTCGGCCGCCGCGCCGGCATACTGATCGGCGGTGACATTTCGGATGCAGTTGCCGCTGGTCTGCAGGGCATGCATCTGCACCGTGGCCAGTTCGGCGAGGATATCCGGCATATCCTCCAGCTTGGGCCAGCTGTATTGCAGGTTCTGGCGGGTCGTGAAATGGCCATAGCCCTTGTCGTAAACCTGGGCGATCCACGCCAGCTTGCGCATCTGGTCCGAAGACAGGGTGCCGTAGGGAATGGCCACGCGCAGCATATAGGCATGGAGCTGGAGATAGAGGCCGTTCATCAGCCGCAATGGCTTGAACTCCTCCTCGCTCAGGGCACCCGCCATGCGGCGCTGCACCTGGCCACGGAACTGTTCGACCCGCTGGTCCACCAGAGACTGATCGATTGTGTCATAGAGATACATCGGTCTTCACTCGTCGTTGTTGGCCGGCTTAACGGGCCGCCTGTTTTCCGATATCCAGACGAACCGTCGGCCCCAGGGCGCGGATCAGTTCGCGATTGCTGGTTGGCCGGCGCTCGCCATCGACGTCGATGAGGTAGGGATCAACGATAAGGCTTGCCGCCGCCGCGACCGACGCCACGCCCAGCGCGTCTTCACCTTGTTCCTCGCCGTCGATGACCCGCGCCTGGGCTATACCCTCGGCCCATTCGCCGCGATCCGTCAGATAGACAACGATGCCGTCAGCCAATCGGTTTGCCGAAATCACCTGCGTGGTCATGCCCGTCTCCTTGATGCGCCGTTATCCGGCGACGATATTCCACGTTCATCAGGTAGACAAATTTGTTATCTGTGGCAATATAGCTTGGAAATTTAGAACAAATCATTCTCATAATCACTTCAAAGAGCGAATTTCTTCCAATAATTCAGAGTTACGTGAATGGACGACATGGACCGCCGGATACTGCGGCTGCTGCAATTGGACAGCAGTCTTTCAGCTTCCGATGTGGCGCGGCAGGTTGGCCTGTCGGCGTCGCCCTGCTGGAAGCGGATCAACCGCATGCAGAACGAGGGAATCATCAAGAAAACAATCGCTGTCCTTGATGCCGACCGTCTCGGTTTTGGATTGACTGTGTTCGTCAGTATCAAGACCGGCGAACACTCGAGCCCGTGGCTGCAGGAATTCTCCGACACCATAACCGCCATGCCCGAGGTCATGGAGTTTCACCGCATGGCCGGCGAGGTCGACTACATGCTCAAGGTTGTGGTCGCGGACATGAAGGCGTTCGATGAATTCTACAAACGGCTCATTGATGTGACGGCGTTAAACGATGTCACGTCGCGCTTTTCCATGGAGACCATCAAGGACATGACGCCGTTGCCGATTTGACAGTGGCGGCCCCTACCCGCCGGCGGCGGCGGCGGCGACGGCTTCAAGGGCACCGGCCAATGTATCCGGTATGAAGAGATCAAATTCCGGTAACATGATTTTTCTCCCTGGCCCTAAACGTTCCAGCCGCCGTCGATGATAATTTCCTGACCGCTGATGTTGCGGCCCTCGTCGGAGGCCAGGAACAACACCGCGTTGGCGATGTCCTC
>JAYGEF010000065.1:0-4367 GCA_046582535.1 Alphaproteobacteria bacterium | reverse complement strand
ACTTAAAGGAAATTATCAGTATGCACAAGTTGTTCATTAGTTACCACCACGAAAACGATCACGAATACAAAGAAGATCTTTTGATTTTGAATGACGATCATCAAATTTTTATTGATCAGTCGGTCGATACCGGCGACATTTCTGATGAACTGGATGACGTTGCTATTAGAGAGAAAATTCGAGACGATTATTTGAGAGACTCATCTGTGACGATCCTTCTTGTGGGTGAAGAAACGAAAAATCTAAAACACATTTATTGGGAAGTGTTCTCCAGTATGTATGACGGCAAAGTGAATAAGAAATCCGGGATATTGGTTATCAATATCCCTGGCGCGAACGCAAAATCTTATAAGGCTGCTCATGCCGGTGAGAAAGAACGAATCTATCCTGAGACAAAAAACTGGACGTCTATCAGTGATAGGAAGAGTCTAGAATCGAGATACCCAAATATGCCCGCAAGGCTCATTGATAATATGCTGGCCGACGATGTTAAGATTTCGAGTACAAAATGGGAGAAAATTGAAAATGATCCTGATGGGTTAGCTTTTTTAATCGATGCGACCTTCAAGGATCGAGCAAAGTGTGATTATGATATGGGTAGGGCTATGCGGCGGGCCAATTCATGAGTTCTTGAGGGCCATCGATTTTTTTGGTGGTCGCGTCATCACCCTCACGGGCTGCGGCCACATGATGATGGCCGAACAGCCCAATGAGGTCCTGGACGCGTTGATCAGTATTCTTTGAGTGGCGGCATGAGTTAGGCTGGATAACCACCCACCCGAGGAGGACCGGCAATGATCGTCAAGACCGAGCAAGACATCGAAGGCGGCAAGGGCGAGACCGTATTGTCCGGCGGCGATGCGCGGGTGCTGCGATACCTGCTGCGCGAGGACGGGGTCGGCTTTACCGTCTCCGACATCCGGGTCAAGGCCGGGAGCAGCGCCGTGCTGCATTACAAGAACCACATCGAGTCCAACCTGGTCATCGAGGGTGAGGGGACGGTCGAGGATATGGCTACCGGCGAGGTTCATAACCTGGCGCCCGGAACTGTTTATGTGCTCGATAAGCACGACAAGCATCGGGTCAACGCCACTACGGCCATGCGCTTGATTTGTGTTTTCACCCCGGCCCTGGTTGGCGGTGAGACCCACGACGAAGACGGGGCGTACCCGCTGCTCTAGCCTTTCACATTCCCCGCGCCAGGACTAACATGGCGTCTAATAGTTAAATGGAGGCAGGCTGCAGCCGTGCCCGAAAAACAGGGGGATAAGAAAAATGGCAAAATCATTTGACTACATCATCGTTGGCGCCGGCTCGGCCGGCTGTGTCCTGGCCAATCGCCTGACCGAGGATGGGGATGCGTCGGTTCTTCTGTTGGAGTACGGCGGCAACGACGACAACATATTCGTGCAGATGCCGACGGCGCTGCAAATCCCCATGAACATGCCCCGGTTTAACTGGTTCTTTAAGACCGAGCCGGAAGCAAATCTGGACGACCGCCACGTTGACGTATCGAGAGGCAAGGGCCTGGGTGGCTCCTCGACGATCAACGGTATGATCTATGTCCGCGGAAACGCCTGTGATCTCGATCAGTGGGAAGAAATGGGCGCCTCGGGCTGGGCGTATCGCGATTGCCTGCCGTACTACAAAAGAGCCGAAAATTGCGACTACGGAGAGGATGAATACAGAGGCGGAAGCGGCCCGATCCGGACCTGCAACGGCAACGGCATGAAAAACCCGCTTTATGAGGCGTTTATCAATGCCGGGAACGAAGCCGGGTACGGCATTACCGACGACTACAACGGCTACCGCCAGGAAGGCATGTCCAAGATGGATATGACCGTCAAAGACGGTGTCCGCTGCAGTACGTCCCTGGTTTATCTCAAGCCGGTGATGCATCGCGAGAACCTGACCGTCATCACCGAGGCCCTGACAAAGCGCGTCATTCTGGACGGCAAGAAGGCTGTCGGTGTCGAGTACGAGCGCAATGGCGAAACCCAGCAAGTCATGGCCAACAAGGAAGTGATCCTGTCGGCGGGGGCGATCGGCTCGCCTCACATTTTGCAGATGTCGGGAATTGGCCCGGCGCAGGTGCTCAAGGATGCCGGTATCGAGGTGCTTCACGAACTGCCCGGCGTCGGTGAGAACCTCCACGATCATCTGGAATCCGTCATCCAGTACGAGACCAAACTCCCCGTGTCACTGAACCGGCACATGGGCCCCCTGGGCAAACTCCTCATCGGGGCGCAATGGTTTCTCTTCAAGACCGGGTTGGGCGCCACCAACCATTTTGAATCCACCGGTTTCATTCGCACCCATGCCGGCATGAAGTGGCCCAACGTTCAGTTCCACTTCTTGCCCGCGGTGGTGCGCTACGACGGCAAGGGTAATTCCGGGCCTCACGGCTACCAGATACATTTTGGCATCAACCGATTGCGCAGCCGTGGTTGGGTGCGGGCGAAATCCAAGGACCCCTTGGAGAAGCCGGAAATCGTGATGAACCATTTCCAGGATCCGCGCGACATCGAGGACTACCGCATGGCCTTCCGCCTGACCCGGGAGATCGGCATGCAGCCGGCATTCGATGCTTATCGCAAACGGGAGCTCGACCCCGGTGAGGCTGTCGAGACGGACGACGAAATCGATGCCTGGGTCCGCGCCAATGTGGAAACCGCCTATCATCCCACCTGTACCTGCAAGATTGGCGCGGATGACGACCCCATGGCGGTGGTCGATCCCAAATGCCGGGTCCGGGGAATTGACGGTCTGAGGATCGTTGACTCGTCGATCTTCCCGTCTGTTCCCAACGGCAATACCAATGCGCCGACAATCATGGTGGGCGAGAAGGCCGCCGATATCATCCGGGGGAAAGATCCGTTGCCGCCGTCAAACGCAGAGGCCTATGTGGCGCCGGACTGGGAAACCAAACAACGGGAAGGCGTCGCCGTCAGGCCCATGCTGTAGCGCCGAACAGTGGCCAACGACCCTATCCATGAAGTTGGTGGCTGCCTGTGCGGCGCGGTGCGGTATCGGGCGGTTGCCGGCAAGTCTCAGACGGTCACCCATTGCCATTGCCGCATGTGCCGCAAGGCCAACGGCGGGACGCTGGCCACTTGGGTTGAGTTCCCGGTAATAGACTTCGTCGTTACCAAAGGCGAGCCGCGCCATTTCAGATCGTCGGATGTGGCCGAACGGACATTTTGCGGGGGCTGCGGTTGTCAGTTGAGCTTTCATGCGGTGGCCAACCCCGACGGTCCGTCGGACAGCATTTGGCTCGCCCTTGGCAGTCTGGACCGGCCGGGCGACATCGCGCCGACCCACCATATCTTCACCGACAATCAGCTTCCCCGGCTTCATGTCTTTGACGACCTGCCGCGCTGGCCCAACCAGCTGCCGTGGATTCGCCCGGAAGATGAATTGCCCGAGCCCACCGCGCCCGAACAACGCCATGATGATCAGCCGGTGGCGGCCGTGGATCATGGCGAGGCCCACGAAGGCGGCTGCCTTTGCGGTTCGGTGCGCTACCGCGCCGTCGTCGGCGAGGCCAGGATAGCGACCCATTGCCACTGCGGCATGTGCCGCCGGTCTGGCGGCGCGACGCTGGTCAGCTGGGTCCAGGTGCCGGTAGCGGACTTCGTGTTCACCAGCGGCCAGCCGCTGCGGTTCCGCTCGTCGCCCGTGGCCGAGCGCTTGTTTTGTGGGACCTGCGGCTGCCAGCTTACCTTTCAATTTTCCGACAATTCAGCGGACCACGCGACAAGCGTCTGGATTACCCTCGGTAGTACCGACCGGCCCGAGGACTTCGACCCCGCGAACCAGGTTTTTACCGATGATCGGCTCTCCTGGCTCCACATCAGCGCCAGTCCATAAGCTACCGGCAATAACCAGCAGGAAATTTCATGTCCGACCACGCCCACGAAGACGAATACGACGACACCATGGTGTCGTTCCTCGAGTTAATCTACGGCGACGGGTTTATCGCTCCCGGCGGTGCGGAGGAGGTCAACAACCTCATCAAGGGGGTCGATTTGGCCGGCAAGCTTGTGCTCGACATCGGCTGTGGCGTCGGCGGCATCGACGTCATGCTGGGCCGCGACCACGGCTGCGACATAATCGCCGTCGATGTGGAGGCGCCCCTGATCGAGCGGGCGCGCCAACGGGCGGCGGCGGCCGGCTTGGCGCAACGGATCGATTTTCGCGTGGTCGAACCCGGCCCGATCCCCCTCGAAGACGAGGCCGTCGATATTGTCTTCAGCAAGGACGTGTGGATTCATATTCTCGACAAGCCGGCCCTGCTGGCCGATGTCTTTCGGGTGCTGCGGCCCGGCGGCCTGCTGGTGGCAGCGGACTGGTGTTGTGGGCCGGAA
>JAYGEF010000039.1:0-3476 GCA_046582535.1 Alphaproteobacteria bacterium | reverse complement strand
CCGGCCTCAAGATCCGGCCCCTGACCTTGCCCGACCGCTTTGTTGCCCACGGCAGCCCGGACGGCATGTACGAAGACGCCGGCCTCAAGGCAAGCCACATCGCCGCCACGGCCCTGGCCGCATTGGGACGGGAAATGGACGCGGAAGAAGCGCGGGCCTAGTCTGGGTTCAGGGAATCTGACATGGACTTGCGCGCATACAGATTGAACAAGAACGACGAGTGCGACAGTGAATAACGTACAAGAACGAATTTTGGTACAGGACGCCGCTTCGGCGCGTAACGACGAGTCGTCCATGGCGCGCCTCGACGAGGCCATCGGCGATGCGTTGACCGGGCTCAAAGCGCTACAGCAGGCCGAGGGTGATTGGCGCTTCGAACTCGAGGCCGATGCGACGATTCCATCCGAATACGTCATGCTCAAGCACTATTTCGACGAGATTGATCCGGCACTCGAAGGCCGTATCGGCAATTATCTTCGTGACATTCAGGGCGACCATGGTGGCTGGCCCCTGTATCACGACGGCGACTTCAACATGAGCGCCACGGTAAAGGCCTATTATGCCCTCAAGCTGATCGGCGACTCACCGGACGCCCCGCACATGAAACGCGCCCGCGAGGCCGTACTCGCCCATGGCGGCGCCGCCAAATCCAACGTTTTCACCCGCATCACCCTGGCTCTGTTCGGCCAGGTGCCGTGGCGCGCGGTCCCGGTCATGCCGGTCGAAATCATGCTGTTGCCAAGCTGGTTCCCGTTCCATCTCGATAAAGTGTCGTACTGGTCGCGGGTGGTGATCGTGCCGTTGTTGATGATCCAGACCTTTCGGCCCAGAGCGCGCAACCCGCGCGACATAAATATCCGCGAGCTCTTCGTTACCCCACCGGAGGAAGAGCGCAACTACTTCGCTGATCGCGGTCCCCTGGCACGGGCATTTTTGGCTATCGACAGGATTTTGCGTCTGGTCGAACCGATGTTTCCCAAGGCGCCGCGCGAAAAGGCACTGAAGCGGGCCGAAGAATTCATTCTTGAGCGTCTCAATGGCGAGCATGGCCTCGGCGCGATTTATCCCGCCATGGCCAATTCGCTCATGGCGTTCGATTGCCTGGGCTATGCCAAGGACCATCCGGCTCGCGCCGCCGCCGCCAAATCCATCGATAATCTGATCGAAATCCGCAACGGCCACGCCTATTGCCAGCCCTGCGTATCGCCCTTGTGGGACACCTGCCTGGCCACCCACGCCATGATGGAGGCCGGCGAAAGCGGTGATTCGCCTTCCATGATGGCGGCCATGGGTTGGCTGAAAGATCGGCAGATATTGAATTTGAAGGGAGACTGGGCGGTCAAGCGCCCCGACCTTGAGCCGGGGGGCTGGGCCTTTCAGTACGAGAACGCTCATTATCCCGATATTGACGACTCAGCCGTTGTGGTCATGGCCCTTGATCGCGCTGATGGTGGCCAGCATGACGACGCCATCGATCGCGGCGTCGAATGGGTCGCAGGCATGCAAAGTGCCAATGGTGGCTGGGGCGCCTTTGACGCGGATAATTTTCACGCCTATCTCAACGCCATCCCGTTTGCCGATCATGGCGCATTGCTCGATCCGCCCACCGCGGACGTGACGGCGCGCTGTATCGGCATGCTGTGCCAACGGGGCTTTGATCGCGATCACCCGGCAGTGGCGCGCGGGCTGGCTTTCCTGCGTCGGGTTCAGGAAGACGACGGTTCGTGGCATGGCCGCTGGGGAACCAACTATATCTACGGTACCTGGTCGGTGCTAAGCGCCTTTAATGCCGCCGAAGAAGACCTTGATTCGCCACATATTCGCAAGGCCGTTGAGTGGCTTTTGAAGCGGCAGCACGAAGACGGCGGCTGGGGCGAGGACGGTAGCAGCTATTTTCCGGAAACCCGCGGCAGCTCCAAAGCCAGCACACCCTCGCAAACCGCCTGGGCCCTGCTTGGCCTCATGGCTTCCGGTGAGGTCGACAGCACCGCGGCAAGCCGAGGCATTGAATACCTGCTCGACGCCCCGCGCGATGGTGCCCGATGGGACGAGGAGCACTATACTGCGGTTGGTTTCCCGCGAATTTTCTACCTCAAATATCACGGTTACAGCGCCTATTTTCCCTTGTGGGCGTTAGCCCGGTACCGCAATTTGCGCAAGGGCAACCGCCTGACCAGCGCCTACGGAATGTGAGCCGTCTCGGCGTCGTCACTGGTTTTATGGCAGAGGCGAACTGTCTCAAGCCCGCCGGGACCGCCAGCGCAATCTCGATTATTTGTTCCAGTGGTGATCCGGCCCGGGCCGAAGCTGGCGCACGCCGCCTTGTGCGAGACGGTGTCGAAGCGTTACTGAGTTTTGGCATTGCCGGCGGCCTCGATCCCCGCTGTAGCGCCGGTGATCTTGTCCTCGGCAAAACAGTGGTTGATGCAACGGGTATCGAACATGAAACCGACATGGAATGGCGTAATTACCTAGCCACGCTGCTCGCCGGGCTGGGGCCCGAAATCGGGACCGTCGCCGGCACTGACCGGCCGGCGTCCACGGTCGCCGAAAAACGCGCTATCCACGAGCGTTGCGGCGCCATAGCCGTGGATATGGAGAGCCATATCGTGGCCCGGGTGGCGGCCGATACGGGGCTACCCTTCGCTGTCATCCGTGTCATCGCCGATGGCGCCCGCGACAGTTTGCCCCATGCGGCGCTGGCGGGCCTGGGCGGCGCCGATGGTTCGCCTCGGATCGGGGCTGTAGTGGGGGCGCTTCTGCGGCGGCCCTGGGAATTACCGGGGCTCATACGGGTCGGTCTGGAAACCCGCCAGGCGCTTGGAATATTGCGTCGCTGCGCCGTGGACGGCGCGCCTCTATTCGGCCGCGGGTAACACGAACTCACGCGGAACTTCGGGGAACTGCTCGGCGGGCCGGGCACCCTCGAGGGGAATCTCCGGCGCCATGGGCCCCTCGGTGCGCGGTCCCCGGCGATGAACCCTGAATGCCTTGAGTGGATTGGCGGTGGTATCGGCCACTGCCGTCGCTTCGTAGCCGCAGTGCGCCATGCAATTGGCGCATTTTTCGTAGGCCCCGGTGCCGTACTTTTCCCACTCGGTCTCTTCCATCAGCGCTTTGAAGCTGCTCGCGTAACCCTCACCAAGCAGATAACAGGGCCGCTGCCAGCCAAAAATATTCCGTGTCGGGTTACCCCAGGGTGTGCATTTGTAGGTCTGATTGCCGGCCAGGAAATCGAGATACAGGGACGAATGATTGAGGGTCCAATTGCGACCTTTGCCGAGACGGAATATCTCGCGAAACATTTCCTTGGTCTTGCCCCGGGCGAGGAAGTTCTCCTGGGCCGGCGCCTTCTCATAGCTGAAGCCCGGCGATACGGTCACACCCTCGACCCCCAGGGTCGAGACAAAATCAAAGAACTCGGCGACCTTTCCGGCCTTGGCTTCGGAGAACAAAGTGCAGTTGACGTTGACCCG
>JAYGEF010000037.1:0-1885 GCA_046582535.1 Alphaproteobacteria bacterium | reverse complement strand
CCGGCCTCAAGATCCGGCCCCTGACCTTGCCCGACCGCTTTGTTGCCCACGGCAGCCCGGACGGCATGTACGAAGACGCCGGCCTCAAGGCAAGCCACATCGCCGCCACGGCCCTGGCCGCATTGGGACGGGAAATGGACGTTGATGTCGGCTCGGCCCACGCCTAGAGCTAGGGATAAGGCGCGCCTCGATCAAATTCTTGTCGATCGCGGTCTGGTGGAAAGCCGCGCCAGGGCCCAGGCGATGGTCATGGCGGGCAAGGTTTTTTCCGGCGAGCGCCGTCTCGACAAGGCGGGTACTAAAATTCCCACCGACACGGCGCTTGAGGTTCGCGGCCCGGACCACCCCTGGGTGTCGCGCGGCGGCCTGAAGCTGGTCCACGGGCTCGATCACTTTGATATCGATCCGTCGGGCGTCACGGTACTGGACGTGGGCGCGTCGACCGGCGGCTTTACGGACGTGCTGCTGGATCGTGGTGCGACGCGTGTCTACGCGGTCGATGTGGGCCATGGCCAGCTTGCCTGGAAACTGCGCCAGGATGACCGGGTGGTGGTGCTAGAAGGGATCAATGCCCGACACATGGGCAGCGCCGAGGTGCCTGAGCCGGTCGGCTTGATCGTTTGTGATGCCAGCTTTATCGGCCTGGCCACCCTGCTTCCGGCGCCGCTCGCCCTGGCCGCGCCCGGCGCCCATGTAGTGGCGCTGATCAAGCCCCAGTTCGAGGCCGGGCCCGAGCGGGTCGGCAAGGGCGGCATAGTGCGAGACGAGACGGTACGACAAGAAGTCTGCGAGCGCATTCGGGGGTGGCTCGATGGCTGCCCCGGCTGGCGCGTGCTGGGAATTACGGAAAGCCCAATTACCGGTGCCGAGGGCAATGTGGAGTACCTGATCGCGGCCCGCCATGACCAGACGGACTAAATCCGCAGCCATTGTGGACCTGGAAATTGACGCGCTCGGCGCCGGCGGCGATGGCATGGCGGCGCGGGACGGCAAGCGCTATTTCGTTCCCTACACCGTGGCCGGCGACCGGGTCCGGGCGCGGGTTACGGGCCGGCGCGGCGATGTTCTGGCAACCGAGGTGGTTGAGCGTCTGGCCGACGGCCCCGGCCGGGTTGCGCCGCCCTGCTCGCATTTCGGGGTTTGCGGCGGCTGCGCCCTGCAACACCTGGACGATGCGACCTATGACGACTGGAAACGCCAGCGCGTGGTCAGCGCCCTGGCCCGGCGTGGCCTCGATGAGGTCGCCGTGGCGGACATGGCGCGGACAGCGCCGGGCGGGCGACGCCGGGCGACGCTTCTCGCTATCCGGCGCAAGCACGACACCGCCATTGGTTTCCGCGCGCCGTCATCCAATCGGGTGGTGCCGTTGACCGAATGCCCGGTGCTCGATGCTTCCCTGGTGGCGTTTCTCGAACCCTTATCGGGCTTGTTCACAGCACTGATCGAACCAGGACAATGGGCCGAGGCCCAGCTCACCGTGGTTGCCACCGGTATCGATCTGGTCATCGCGGCACCGACCGAGCCGGACCTGGCTCAGCGCGAAAGCATTGCCGGCTTCGCCGCGGACCATGACCTGGCGCAGATTTCCTGGCGTCACCCGGATGACGATGAGCCTGAACTCATGGTCCGGCGGCGCCCGGCGCAGATGGTGTTCGGTGGTGTCACGGTCGACGTGCCGGCCGGTGCCTTTCTCCAGCCGAGCGGCCAGGGTGAAGCAATTCTCGTGGCCGAAGTTTCGGCCGCCTTGGCGGGTGCATCGCGCATCGCCGATCTCTATGCCGGCTGTGGTGCTTTTACATTTGCTCTGGCCGGGCAGGCGTCGGTCCACGCAGTCGAGGGCATGGCCGCCATGGTCGCCGCGATCAACCGCGCGGCCGGCCGGTCG
>JAYGEF010000485.1:0-10963 GCA_046582535.1 Alphaproteobacteria bacterium | reverse complement strand
GTCCGCCATGGCCCGTGCCCCGTCACATACCGCCGACCAGATCGAAGCCTACCACCGGGACGGGTACCTTCATCTACCGGGTTTTTTCTCGCTGGAGGAAGTGGCGCCCGCGTGTGATGCAATCACCCGTGACCCTTCGATTGGTGGTCGCCTGGAGCACGTCCATGACGGGGCGCAAGAGACCAAAGAGGATCACCGGAACGGGTACCGTCTCGACTATATCGGATGGTTTCGCGAGGGCGATGACTGGCTCGGCACCTGTACCCGCCTGCAATCCATTGTCGAGGGCGCGGCGGCGCTGATTGGCGAGCCGGTCTATCACTACCACTCGAAGTTGGCGCGCAAACCCAACGTCGACAGCGGCAGCTTGATCTGGCATCAGGACTATGGCGGCTGGTACCAGGATGGTTGCGTCCGGCCCGACATGCTGACCTGTGTGATCGCGCTTAGCGACGCCACCGAGGAAAGCGGTTGTCTGCGCTTTCTCAAGGGCTCACACAAGGCGGGCCGCATCGACCGGGTCGCCGATGAGCATGCCTACGGCAATATCAATCCGCATCGGCTGGCCGGGATCCAGGAACGCTTCGAGGACGTGCCCGCGGTGATGGCGCGCGGCGACGGATTGTTCTTTCACGGCAACCTGGTGCATGCCTCCGGGCCCAACGTTGCCAACTACGACCGCTGGCTGCTCGAACTTTCGTACAACGGCATGTCCAATGGACCGGTGTTCGACAACCAGAGCCACCACGCTCCGGTACCATTGAATATGGCGCCCGACGATGCGCTTCGAACCGGCGCTTTCGACGGCATCTTCGAGCACACGCCGATTCAGGATCTGAGCGACCGTGGCGCGGAAGGCGCGTCAATCTATTACCGGGACGGGTTTCCGCCTTTGAGTTGAGGCGCGTCCCTGAAGTCCGGACCCTACGTCGTCGTGCCGCCCACTGTGAGGCCGTCAATCAACAGGGTCGGCAGTCCGACGCCGACCGGCACGCCCTGGCCGTTCTTGCCGCAGGTGCCGATGCCCGGGTCCAGCGCCATGTCGTTGCCGATGGCGGTGACCCGGGTCAGTACGTCGGGGCCGTTGCCGATCAGCGAGGCGCCCTTGACCGGGGCGCCGATCTTGCCGTCCTCGATGAGATAGGCCTCTGACGCCGAAAACACGAACTTGCCCGACGTGATGTCGACCTGGCCGCCGCCGAAGTTGACCGCGTAGAGGCCCTTTTTGACCCCGGCGATGATGTCCTCGGGGGCGCGGTCGCCGGCCTCCATGAAGGTGTTGGTCATGCGTGGCATGGGGGCGTGGGCGAAGCTTTGGCGGCGGCCGTTGCCGGTCGGCGCCATGTTCATGAGCCGGGCATTCTGGCGGTCGTGGAGATAGCCGGTGAGGATGCCGTCCTCAATCAGCACCGTGCGCCCGGTCGGGGTGCCTTCGTCATCGACGGTCAGGGAGCCGCGGCGGTCGGTCAGGGTGCCGTCGTCAACCACGGTGACGCCGGGCGCCGCCACCCGCTCACCCATGAGCCCGGCGAAGGCCGAGGTTTTCTTGCGGTTGAAGTCGCCTTCGAGGCCGTGGCCGATGGCTTCGTGGAGCAGGATGCCGGGCCAGCCGGGTCCCAGCACCACTTCCATCTCGCCGGCCGGAGCGGGCTGTGATTCCAAATTGACCAGGGCCTGGCGCAGGGCCTCATCGACCTGGGCCTGCCAGCTTTCCGGTTGCATCCAGGCATGGTAGGCGCCGCGTCCGCCAAGCCCGTGGCTGCCGGACTCCATGCGATCGCCGTCTTCGGCCACCACGCTGACGTTGAGCCGCACCAGGGGGCGCAGGTCGCCGACCCGGGAGCCATCGGCGCGGATAATCTCCACCGCCTGCCATTCGCCGGTGAGCGAGGCCATGACCTGCTTGACCTGGGAGTCCTTGGCCCGGGCATAGGTGTCGATATCGGCCAGCAGTTTGACCTTGGCGGCGAAGTCGACCTCGCCGAGCGGATTGGCGCCGCTATAGAGTGCCTGATTGGTGCCGGTCGGCCCTCCGGCGACGGTTCCCGAATGGCCGGCGCGCACCGCCTGGACCGTCTTCGAGGCGCGGGCCATGGCGGCCTCGCTGAGTTCGGACGCATGGGCATAGCCGGTGGCCTCGCCGGACACCGCGCGCAGACCGAAGCCCTGGGTGGTGTCGAAGCTGGCGGTCTTGAGCATGCCGTCGTCGAAGCCGAGGCCCTCGGACTGCCGATATTCAAGGAACAACTCGCCATCGTCGGCGCCGGCCAGGGCTTCGCCCACCAGCCCCTCGACGCGGCCGCGGTCGAGTCCGGTGCGGGTGAAGAACAATTCGTCGCTGTTCGGCTGGTCGGTCATGGCTGGCTCCTGGGGCGTGCTGACTGCTTATAACATAGGGTGCCCGTCGGCAAAAAACACCGCCACATCAGGGTCTTTCAAAAGCGAATGAACGGCAGTCGCGAATAGCCGGAAAAGTGGCCGTGAGAGCGGCTCTCGCTATTGTGATTCGTGGTTTCGTGTTGTACGTTCCGCTCGTCAAACAGGTGCAGGTCAGAAGCGGGCCTGGGGGCGCATTTACGGGCAGAATTTGTACCGTAGCGGGGCTGTGTCCGGAAAGACGATGCTTGGTTCGGTGTGTAATCGTCAATTTTGACCGTTGGCGGACATGGTTGTGGTGGTCTCGATGACCGGGCAGCGCCAGTGGAATGGTGGAGGACTACAACGGTATGTCACTGTACGATAAATTATGCGGCCTGATGGCTGCCACGGGCGTGACGACGTTGGCCGGCACTGTCGCCAGCGCGAGTCAGGCGGTACCCTGGCAAACCGGATTCCAGGAGGCGGCAACGCCGGTAATGCGTCAGGTTGTGGCGTTCAATGATATTCTGGAGCCGATCGTCATCGGCATCTTCCTGTCCGTGGTGGCGCTGCTGCTCTACACCATGTACCGGTTCAGCGCGAAGCGGAATCCGGAGCCATCGAAGACCACTCACAACACGGTTATTGAGGTCATCTGGACGGTCGTTCCGATCATGATTCTGATCGTTATCGCCATCCCATCCTTCAAGCTGCTGTATTTCCAGGGCCGCACGGTCGACGCCGAGATGACCATCAAGGCGGTCGGTCACCAATGGTACTGGACTTACGAGTATCCGGACCACGATGACCTGACTTTCGATGCCCTGATGATCGCCGATGAGGACATTAAGGAAGGCCAGGTTCGCCTGCTCGAGACCGACAATCGGGTGGTGGTGCCGGTGGCGACCAACATCAGGCTACTGACCACGGCGGATGACGTCATTCACGCCTGGGGGGTTCCGGCGTTCGGTATCAAGATCGACTCGGTGCCCGGTCGGGTTAACGAGACCTGGTTCCGCGCCGAGAGAGAAGGCGTCTATTACGGCCAGTGCTCCGAGCTTTGCGGCGTTTTTCACGGGTTTATGCCGATCACGGTAGAGGTGCTCTCCAAGAAAGCCTTCGCGGCGTGGCTGATCGAGGCCAAGGAAGAATTCGCCAGCAACAACGCGGCGGCCATCACCGTGGCCGACACAGCGTCCGACAGCGCGTTTTAAGGCTAGGGGAAGCAAATATGAGCGATCACGGAAACCCGGCGGCGGACGCCCTCCACGATGACGACCACGGGGACCACGGGCACCACCCCACGGGTTGGCGGCGCTGGCTGCTCTCGACCAACCACAAGGACATCGGCACGATGTACCTTATATTCTCCATTACCATGGGTCTGGTCGGCGGCATCCTGTCATTGATGTTCCGCCTCGAATTGGCGGCCCCGGGCATGCAGTATTTCGGTGAAAACTATCAGCTGTTCAACGTGTTGATTAGCGCTCACGGCCTGATCATGGTGTTCTTCATGGTCATGCCCGCCTTCATCGGCGGTTTCGGCAACTGGATTGTGCCATTGATGATCGGCGCCCCGGACATGGCCTTCCCGCGCATGAACAACATCAGTTTCTGGCTGCTGGTGCCGGCGGCGGTGCTGTGGGTCGGATCGCTGTTCGTCGGCGAGGGACCGGGTATCGGCTGGACGGCTTACGCGCCGCTCAGCACCTCGGGCCATCCCGATCCGGCGGTTGATATGATTATTCTCGGCCTTCACCTGGCCGGCGCCTCGTCAATCCTCGGCGCGGTCAACTTCATCACCACCATCTTCAACATGCGGGCCCCGGGCATGACGCTGCACAAGATGCCGCTGTTCGTCTGGGCGACTTTGATCACGGCGTTCCTGTTGCTGTTGTCACTGCCGGTGCTGGCCGGCGCCATCACCATGCTGCTGACCGACCGCAACTTCGGCACCGCGTTCTTCGATGCCACCAACGGCGGCGATCCGGTGCTGTATCAGCATCTGTTCTGGTTCTTCGGCCACCCCGAGGTCTACGTCCTGATTATTCCAGGCTTTGGCGTCGCCAGCCAGATCGTCTCGACGTTCTCGCGCAAGCCGGTGTTCGGTTATCTCGGCATGGTCTACGCCATGGTGTCGATCGGCGTGATCGGCTTTATCGTCTGGGCCCACCACATGTACACCGTGGGCATGGATGTCGATACCCGGGCCTACTTCCAAGCCGCGACCCTGGTCATCGCCGTGCCCACGGGCATCAAGATCTTCAGTTGGATCGCCACCATGTGGGGCGGTTCCATCGATTTCCGGGTGCCGATGATCTGGGTTATGGGCTTCATCGTGTTGTTCACCCTGGGCGGCGTTACCGGCGTGGTTCTGGCCAATGCCGGCATCGATATGGCGCTCCACGACACCTACTACATTGTCGGACATTTCCACTACACCATGTCCATGGGCGCCATGTTCCTGATCTTCGCGGCGTTCTATTTCTGGATTGGCAAAATGTCCGGCCGCCAGTACCCGGAGGGTCTGGCCAAGCTGCACTTCTGGGTCACCTTCATTGGCGTCAACATCACCTTCTTCCCCATGCACTTCCTTGGGGCGGCGGGCATGCCGCGTCGTATTCCCGACTATCCCGATGCCTTCGCAGGGTGGAACATGATCGCTTCGATCGGTTCCTATATTTCCTTCGCCGGCGCCCTGATCTTCCTGTTGGTACTGTGGCGCACCTTCACGGTGGGAGAAAAGGTTGGCAACAACCCCTGGGGCGAAGGCGCGACAACCCTGGAATGGACCCTGCCGTCGCCGCCGGCGTTCCACTCCTTCGATGAAATCCCGCGGATCAGCTAGACCCGCTGGACCGCCCATAATCATGAGGCTCACGTGACCGATCAGACCATCTCTCTCGACCGCACGCCGGACATCGCAGCCGAGCCCCGTGTCGCCGACTTCGTCGCCCTGCTCAAACCCCGAGTGATGTCATTGGTGGTATTCACCGGTTTCGCCGGGCTCTACCTGGCGCCCGGTGCGCTGCATCCGATTCTGGCGCTGACCGCGGTGCTGTGCATCGCAGTGGGCGCCGGCGCCGCCGGCGCCATCAACATGTGGTACGACCGCGACATTGACGCCCTTATGAGCCGCACCAAAGGCCGGCCGATTCCCGCTGGCCGGATGGAACCCGGTGTGGCTCTTGGTTTCGGCATATCCTTGGCGGTGGCATCGGTTCTGTTGATGGGACTGGTGGTCAATCTGGCGGCGGCGGCGTTACTGGCGCTGACCATCGCCTTCTATGTCCTGGTCTACACCATGTGGCTCAAGCGCCGGACGCCGCAGAACATTGTCATCGGCGGCGCCGCCGGCGCCTTGCCCCCGATGATCGGCTGGGCCGCGGTGACCGGTGATGTGAGCCTAGCCCCGGTGGTCCTGTTCGCCATCATCTTCATGTGGACGCCGCCTCATTTCTGGGCCCTGGCGCTCTATCGCTCGGGCGATTACGCCAAGGCCGGGGTGCCCATGTTACCGGTGGTCGCCGGTGCGCAAGCGACCAAACGTCAGATCATGATCTACGCGGTGGCCCTGGTCCCGGTTACTCTGGCGCCCGTGGCGCTGGGGGTATCGAGCCTTATGTACGGCGCCGGTGCGGCGCTGATGGGAATTATTTTTGTCGCCGCCGCGTGGCGTGTCATGGGGGATACCAGCGGCCGGGCGCCACGGTGGATGTTCGGATATTCGATCTTCTATCTGTTCATGATTTTCGTGTTGCTGATCGCCGACAAGGGCGCATCCCAATGGCTGTGACCGAACTGCATAAGCGCCGTCTCGGCCGCAATCTCGCGGTTGCCGGGGTGTTGATGGTGCTGGTCGTGTTGTTTTTCGCGATCACCATCGTCAAATTTGGCGGGGCGTCCTGATATGGCTGGCCAGCAGGCGACAAATCTCAAGCGGCGCAATCGCATAACGGTGTTGGCGTTGCTTGCGATGCTCGCCGGCATGGGGGGGCTGACCGCGGCGGCGGTGCCGCTCTATCAGATATTCTGCCAGGTCACCGGCTATGGCGGCACCACACAGGCGGTGGCCGAGGCGCCCGCGATGGCGACCGAGAGAATGATCACCGTGCGCTTTAACGCCGATGTCGGCCGCCACATTCCGTGGACCTTCAAACCGGCCCAGCGCGCGATGACGCTGCGGGTCGGCGAGACCGCCATGGCCACCTACATCGCCGAGAACAACGCCGATGACATCATCGTCGGCAGTGCCGTGTTTAATGTGACGCCCCACAAGGCGGGCCGATATTTCTCCAAAATCGCCTGTTTTTGTTTCGACGAGCAGTTGCTCGGCCCCGGCGAGCGCGTCGAAATGCCGGTCACTTTCTTCGTCGATCCGGCGATCATGGCCGACGCCAATCTCGACGACGTGACGACCATTACGCTGTCGTACACGTTCTTCAGGAATACGGATTCGCCCGAGCCGGTTGCCGACAACGGCGCCGGGACAGGCGCACCGATAAAGGTGGTCAACTGATGATCGCCCCGCTTTCGCACTCGCTGGTACAGAGTTAGCGGCCCGTCGCCGTTGATCGCTAAGGAAGGAACGCAAGGCATGGCTGATACGCACCCAAGGCCGCATCAATATCATCTCGTTGACCCAAGCCCGTGGCCGGTTGTCGGCGCTTTCTCGGCGCTGGTGTTGGCCGGTGGCGGGATCATGCTGATGCATGGCATCAACAACTGGGTGTTCATCATTGGCGTCGCCCTGTTGCTGTTTACCGTGTTCGGCTGGTGGCGCGATGTTATCCGCGAGGCCGAGCACGAGGGCCATCACACGCCCATCGTTCAGCTCAGCATGCGCTACGGCATGGCCTTGTTCATTGCCTCCGAGGTGATGTTTTTCGCCGCCTTCTTCTGGGCCTATTTCGACATCAGCCTGTTCCCCGGCGGCGTGCCGGGCAGCGAGGAACTGGTCGGCCGGGCCGAATATTCCGGCGGGGTGTGGCCGCCGGTCGGCGTCGAGGTCTTCAATGCCTGGGACATTCCCTTCCTCAACACCCTGATCCTGTTGACCTCGGGCGCCACGGTAACCTGGGCGCACCACGAAATTCGCGCCAATAACCGGGGCCAGGCGATCCTTGCCCTGTGGATTACCCTGGCCCTGGGCGCCACCTTCACGGCGCTTCAGGCCTATGAATACGTCCATGCGACCTTCACCATGGACGGCGGCGGCTATGGCTCGATCTTCTACATGGCGACCGGCTTCCATGGTTTCCACGTCATTGTCGGCACCTTGTTCCTGGCGGTTTGCCAATTTCGGCTTTTTCGGGGCCACTTCACGCCCGACCATCACTTCGGCTTCGAGGCGGCGGCCTGGTACTGGCATTTCGTCGACGTGGTCTGGCTGTTTCTGTTCACCGCCGTCTACTGGTGGGGCGGAAACTGAGCCGGCGCCCACCCGCGACCAATTACGACCAGGAATCTCCGTTCAGGACCGGCCTGGCGGGCAAATGTCCACGCTGTGGCCAGGGCGGATTATTTACGGGCTATCTCGATATCGCCGACGATTGCGGCGTCTGCGGGCTGGATCTCAGCCAGCAGAACAGCGGCGATGCCGGCCCGTTCTTCATCGTTATGATTGTCGGCGTCGTTATTATCGGCCTTGCCCTGGCGGTCGAGATGAATTTCTCACCGCCCGTGTGGCTCCATATGATGCTATGGATGCCGTCCAGCCTGATCCTGTCGTTGGCCCTGCTGCGGCCGGCCAAAGGCATTATGTTCGCGCTGCAATACAGATACCGGGTGCAGTTTGAAAGCGACCACGACCAACCCTAAGACATACCGCTTCGAGCCGAAGCTATGGCCGACCCTCATCGCCATCTCTGTCTTCGTGGTGGTCATGGGACTGGGCACGTGGCAGGTCCAGCGCTTGCTCTGGAAGGGCGACCTGATCGCCCACCGCGAGGCCCAGTTGGCCGCGCCGGCGCTGCCCCTCGGCGACGATTTGTCAGGGATCGATGAGACCTTCGCGTTTCGCCGGGTCAGCGTCAGTGGCGAATTTCTCCATGACAACGAGATTTATCTGGCGGCCAGCCATAACCGGGTAATCGGCTTCAAGGTGATCACGCCGCTGCGCCGGTCGGACGGCTCGGTGGTGCTTGTCGACCGTGGGTTCGTGCCCTCGGCGGCGCGCCCGGCCTGGCTCCGCGGCGATGGCCAGGTGGCCGGCGTGGTGACCATCGACGGGGTGGTTCGCGCCAGCCCGCGGCGTGGCTCCTTCACCCCGGACAATGATCTTGAGAAGAACTACTGGTTCTGGTTCGACTACGTCGCCATGGCCGCCTTCGCCGGTGTCGAGGCGCCGCCCTTCGTGGTCGAGGCCGGCCCGGCGGAGAACCCCGGCGGCCTGCCCATGGGCCGCGAACTGCGGGTTGAGTTGCGTAACGAGCATTTGAGCTACGCCATCACCTGGTACTGTCTTGCTTTGGCCCTGGTGGTGATTTACGGGCTCTCCCAACGTGTCGAAGCCAATCCGGCAAAGGACCCAGACAATGGATAACCGCGCCGCCTACAGCGAGCTCGAAACCCGCTTCCGGCGCCACGGCGTGCTTCAGGGCGTGGCCGGTCTGCTGGGCTGGGACAGCCAGACCATGATGCCGCCCGGCGGCGCCGACAATCGGGCCGAGCAGTCCGCCGCCCTGGCGCTGGTTTGCCACGAATTGATCACCGACCCGGCGGTGAGTGACTTGCTCGACGGTGCAGAGACCAACGAGGCGGCGGCGCTGGACGACTGGCAGACCGCTAATCTGGCCGAGATGCGCCGTCGCTGGGTCCATGCCAATGCCCTCGACGGGCCTCTGGTCGAAGCCCTCACCAAGGCCACCATGGCCAGCGAGATGTTTTGGCGCGAGGCTCGGCCGGCCAATGACTTCGCCGGTTTCGCCCGCCATCTCGAGACCGTGCTGGGCCTGGTGCGCGAAGCGGCGACGGCCAAGGCGGAAGCCCTGGAATGTTCGCCCTACGACGCCCTGCTCGATGAATACGAGCCCCATGGCAAGTCGGCCCATATCGACGTTCTGTTTGCCCGCCTGGCCGCGTTCCTGCCCGAATTCCTCGGCCGGGTCATGGAGCATCAGGCGGGACAGCCACCGATCCTCGACCCCGGGGGCCCATTCCCCATCGATGATCAGCGGAACCTCGGCCTGCGCATGATGACGGCGGTCGGGTTCGACTTCGATCACGGCCGCCTTGACGTCAGCGACCATCCCTTCACCGGCGGTGCGCCCGACGATGTGCGCATCACCACCCGCTACCACGAAGAGGACTTCACCCGCTCGCTCATGGGGGTGATGCACGAGACCGGCCACGCCATGTACGAGCGCGGCCTGCCGGCGGCGTGGCGCTACCAGCCGGTCGGCGAGGCCGCCGGTATGAGTCTCCACGAGAGCCAGTCCCTGCTGCTTGAAATGCAGGCCTGCCGAAGCCACGCCTTTATCAGTTTCGCGGCGCCGCTCATGCGCGATGCCTTCGGCGGCTCGGGTCCGGCCTGGGAATCCGACAATCTCTATCGTCTCTATACCCGGGTGGCGCCCGGTCTGATCCGGGTCGATGCCGACGAGGTCACCTATCCGGCCCACATCATGCTGCGCTACCGGCTCGAGACCGCCATGGTGGCCGGTGATCTGGTGGTCGCCGACCTGCCCGGCGCGTGGAACGACGGCATGGCCGAGTTGCTCGGCATGACGCCGCCGGACGACCGCGACGGCTGTATGCAGGATATCCACTGGGCGGCCGGGGCGTTCGGCTATTTCCCGACCTACACTATGGGGGCGATGACCGCGGCCCAGCTCTACGCCGCGGCCCGTAAGGCTGACGGCGATATCGAGGCGGGCCTGGGGCGCGGTGACTTTGCGCCGCTGTTCCGCTGGTTGGGGGCGAACATTCACGGCCAGGGGGCGTCGCTGACGCCAACCGCGCTGATTACCCGGGCCACGGGCAAGCCTCTCGACGCCGCTGTCTTCGAAGCCCATCTCGAGGCCCGCTACCTCGCCCAAGGTTGAACCGGGTCGGGGATACGGGTGTTAACACCATCGGCCATAAAGAATGCCCAATGGGCGTTCAAACGGCCAATCTTGTATGCAATAGACTGGGCCTTCCGCCGAACGGTCGGCGACGCCCATCGTGTTGCGAACAGAATGCCGCGCTTGCCAGCAGCCAACATGATGCAATCATGTCAGCTGTTGGTATAGTCTCCCTTCGCCCACGACTCAGGTTTCGCTTTGAACTACATTTCGACACGGGGGAAGGCCCCACAGCTTGCCTTCGATGACGCGCTGCTCGCCGGCCTGGCCCGTGATGGCGGTCTCTACGTGCCCGACAGCTGGCCACGGTTCTCCGCCGCGGACATGATCGCGCTGGAGGGCCTGCCCTACGCCGAACTGGCCACCCGGGTCATGACCCCGTATCTCGGCGGCACCATTACCGAGACTGATTTCGCCGCCATGGTCGAGGACGCCTATGCCGGGTTCGACGATCCGGCGGTGGCGCCGCTGCGGCCGCTGGGCGACAACGAATGGCTGCTCGAGCTGTTCCACGGCCCGACCCTGGCCTTCAAGGACAT
>JAYGEF010000398.1:0-2810 GCA_046582535.1 Alphaproteobacteria bacterium | reverse complement strand
CCGCGAAATAGGAGAACAAGTAACCCGACCAGCGCAAGTCCCAGAACAATAAGGAGAATATCGACGGCGGCCATTGTTGTTTTCCTTAACACTCTTTCCCGAAACCGCTGGCCGTCAGCAACTCCGTCAGACGGCCAGACGAAATGTTGCTTAACACGAGCGATAGTTTGGCGCGAGCGCTAGTTGCCGAATAGGCCGAAATCAGGGCCCCTCAGGGTAGATTTTGAGCGACATTGCCGGGAAACACTTCTCATCAACCGCCTTGATGGACTATACCTTGGCTTCGAGTCGTAACCACTTCAGCGACCGCATCAACACACCAGATTTGAGAGACATCCATGGATATTTGCGCACTCGGCGAACGCCCTCCCCTTGGTGAGGTGCCCGACAACATGCACGCTTTCGCGGTTCGCCAGGACCGCTTCGGCGAGCCCAAGGATTCGTTGCGTCGTGAGGTGTTGCCGACGCCGCAGATCAAGCCCGACGAAGTGCTGATCTACGTCATGGCCACGGGGGTCAATTGCAACAACGTGTGGGCCGCCTTGGGCCAGCCCCTGGACGTCATCGGCGTGCGCCAAAAACAGGGCGAACCCGAGGACTTCCATGCCGGCGGCAGCGATTGCTCGGGCATCGTCTGGAAAGTCGGCGCCGACGTCACCAACGTCAAGCCCAGCGACGAGGTTGTCGTCCATTCCGGCTGGTGGGCGCCGGACGATCCCTGGGTGATGTCAGGCAAGGACCCCATGCTGGCGGACAGCGTGCGCATCTGGGGCTACCAGACCAATTACGGCAGCTTCTGCCAGTTTGCCCGGGCCCAGGGCCATCAGTGCCAGCCCAAGCCCAAGCAACTGACCTGGGAAGTGGCGGCCTGCTATCTGCTCTGTGCTTCGACCGCCTACCGCATGCTCATGGGCTGGGCGCCCAACACCGTCCAGAAGGACGACCTGGTGCTGGTATGGGGTGCCAGCGGCGGCGTCGGCAGCATGGCGCTGCAGATCACCAAGGCCATGGGGGGCCGCCCTATCGCCGTGGTCTCCGACGATTCCAAACGCCAGTTCTGCCTCGACAAGGGCGCCATCGGCGTCATCAACCGCACCGAGTTCGACCATTGGGGCGTCATGCCCGACACCAATTCGCCGGACTACGGCGCCTGGGCCAAGGGCGCCCGTGGTATCGGCAAGGCGATCTGGGACATCACCGGCACCCGCGAAAGCCCGCATATCGTGTTCGAGCACCCCGGCGAGGCGACCCTGCCGACCTCGGGGCTGGTCTGCGGCACTGGTGGCATGATCGTCATCTGCGCCGGCACCACCGGCTTTAACGTGACCCTCGACCTGCGCCACCACTGGATGCGCCAGAAACGCTTCCAGGGCAGCCATCTGGCCAACGACGATCAGGCCAAGGCGGTCAACGATCTGGTCATCGCCGGCGAGATCGACCCTTGCCTGTCGCAGACCTACGCCTTCGACGAGTTGGCCCATGCCCACCAACTAATGCAGGACAACAAGCATCCGGCGGGTAACATGGCAATTCTCGTCAACGCCACCGAGGAGGGCCACGGCGCCAGCTAGCGACATTAGTCGAGGACTGGCGCCTACATGCTGGTTGGGGTAGCTTTACCATCCATGAATCACATTCTTACTCTCGCAATCATTGTAGCTGTTCTATCGGTCTTCGCCGCCGTACCGGCTTGGGCCGGTTTTGACGAGGGCAAGGCGGCATTCGACGACGGTGACTACGCCGTCGCCATGGCCGAATGGATGCCACTGGCCAAGGCCGAGGACGCCGATGCGCGATATCACGTCGGCCTGTTGTTCCGCAATGGCTGGGGGTGTTACGCGACGATTCAGAAGCCGCGCGATGGTGGCGTCTCGCCGGCTATCAGGGCCACCTCAACGCCCAATTCAACCTCGGCTTTATGTACGAGCACGGCCAGGGCGTTACCAGCGACGACATTGAGGCCGCGAAGTGGTACCGCCTGGCCGCCGGTCAGGGTGACCTGGACGCCATGCGCAATCTGGCGATTGTCATCGACGAACGGGAAAACCAACTAAAGAACAAGCGCTACCACCTGGGAGGTTCCGATATGTCTGAAAGCCCCACCGATTGGTTTGGAGAAACCATGCACTCGATCCTTGGCTTGGGCGAAACCATGACACCGGCCGATATCGGACTGATCGCTCTGGTCGTCCTCGTCATCATGGTACCGGTGGTCATGCCGTTCTCGTTCTACCGCATCAAACCACTGATGCAAAAGCTGTCCGACGACGCCGCCATGCGCGACCAGGCGCTGCTCGGCGAACTCCGCAGCATGACCGCCGTCCTGCAACAACAGGCAACGGCAGCGGCCGAAAGCGACAAGGCCCAGACCGAAGAACTGCGCAAAATCACCCGCGCACTCGACGCTGAGGTGGAGCGCCATGAGGCAACGGGAGGCAGCCCGGCCCAAGATTAACCGTTACGCCGACCGCCGATACATCACATTAAAAAAGCTGGCTGGGGAACCAGGATTCGAACCTGGATCACACGGGTCAGAGCCGAGTGTTCTACCGTTGAACTATTCCCCAACGAGGCGCGCAAAGGCGACTGGGCCGGTGACTGGGCCAGCGCACCGGGAACTTATGAAGTGGACCGGGTAGTGTCAAGCGCGAGCCGCCATTTACGCTTTGCTGCCCATGACGCCCCCGACTGGTATAGGATAGGAAAACCGGATCGGCATAAGGAAGGAAGCCGACGTGGCGTCGCGATTGGGGGATCAGGTATCCGAGAGGCACAGGGGCGCCGCAAGTCGCCGGCAAACCAGTGCGTTC
>JAYGEF010000357.1:0-6000 GCA_046582535.1 Alphaproteobacteria bacterium | reverse complement strand
TGGCACCCTGCGCAGGGAAGTTCTCAATGCAGAGTGGTTCACTTCAATCAGACAGGCTCAGATCGTCATCGAAACCTGGCTGAAACAGTACAATCACATTCGCCCACATCAGGCTCTGAACATGCGTCCACCGGTGCCCGATACTCTATTAGAAAGTGGTACATAGAAAGGGGGCTTTACAGTTTTCGTCCTGGAACTGGAACGGTACGCAGTCGACGCAATAGGCCGTCGATATGGGCTCCGCCTTGTCGGCGGCAGCGGCGGCGGCCGGCGTCCACGAAGCCAATAGCAGTGCCATGGCGGCCAGCGCCAGGCTTTGACGCCATTTACTGATGAGTGTCGGTCGCAAAATTCAATAATCCCCGGTCCGGATCGAACAATCAGAGACCCAACAGTAGCGCGAATCTAGGTTCAGGGCGACGATTCCGCCTCATCCATCCAGGGCGGCCCGAGCGCCGCGATACGGGGGAATACCGGGCAGTCCTCGTCATGGGCGCCGGGCAGATAGCCCGTGCTCATGAGGAATTCGCTGGTGATCTCGCCGCCGGTAAACTTACACGTCTTCTTGAACAGCTTGACCCAATCATCCTTGGACAGAGGGTGGTGAGCATCGAGCCAGCCCTTGAAGCTGCCGTGACTGGCGCGCAACTCCTGGACGCACTTGGCGTTCTCGATAGCCGCGTTGACCTTGAGTTTGTTACGGATAATCCCCGCGTCGTTGAGCAATCGCTCGCGCTCGACCTCGCCATAGGCCGCCACCCTGTCGATATGAAATCCATCATAGGCCGCCACGAAGCCGTCCTTCTTCTTGAGGATGGTCAGCCACGACAACCCGGCCTGATTGATTTCTAGAATCAATCGCTCGAACAAGCGATCATCGTCGTCGATGGGAAAGCCGTATTCGCTGTCGTGATAGGGCCCGTGCCAGGGATGGCCGGACGACGCCAGGCAATAACTCATGGCGCTTCCATCATGTCGCGAAAGGCAATCCACTCGTATTCCACCGCCATGGCCGCCAGCCCGGTCAGAACAACGGCGATAACCGTGGTGATCGACGCCTTGAGCCACAGGCGCGGCTTCTCGGGCGCGCCGGCGGCATGGCCCGGCTCCGGCGTCTCGGGCGTGGTAATGCCGAAGGGCAATGTCACAAAGAACACCATCCACCAGATAACGGTGAAGATGACCAGGCCGCCGAACCAGGTCATGGCCTCAGGCCTGTTCGAGTTCGACCAGGGTGCCGCAGAAATCTTTAGGGTGGAGGAACAGCACCGGCTTGCCGTGGGCGCCGGTACGCGGTTCGCCATCGCCCAGTACCCGAGCGCCGCCCGCTTTCATGCGGTCGCGGGCAACCAGAATGTCATCGACCTCGTAACACACGTGGTGGATGCCACCGCTGGCGTTGCGCTCGAGAAACGGCGCTACGGGCGAGCTGTCGTCGAGGGGTTCAAGCAACTCGATCTTGGTGTTGGGGAGTTCGACAAACACCACGGTCACGCCGTGTTCGGGCAACGCCTCGGGGGCCGAAACCGTCGCCCCCAGCACATCGCGATAGAGCGTGGTCGCCGCCGCCAGATCGGGCACCACAATAGCCACATGATTCAATCGACCAATCATCGTTGTTCTTTCCTCGTCCTACCTGGGTCTTAACATAGCGCCAGCGCCGCCGCCTATAAACGGGTGATCTGCACTTCCACCACCGGGCGTTTGTCGCGGGCGCTCTTGAGATGGCGCCGCACCGCCACCCGGGCGGCATCGGTCAAGGTTTTGTCACTGTCCCGGGCGCGGGCTGTCAGGGCGCGCACCGCGTCGCGCACGTCGAGCGCCACGGCAGCCAGCACCGTCTCGGCTTTGTCTTCATCCGGGCCATCGTGCAGCAACCCCTGGGCGCTGACCTTGGGATCAGCGAGGAGAGCCCCGTCATCGCCAATGACCAGGCTGACGAAGGCAATGCCGTTCCACATAATGCGCCGGCGCTCCTGCAGGGTATGACTTTCGACGCCCACCAGGGTGCTGCCATCGGCGATCAACCGGCCGGCGTGAACGTAATCGACAATCTTGGCCGGACCCGGCGCCAAACGCAGCAAAGCGCCGTTTTCGATCAGCACCGACTGTTCTACCTGGAGGGTCTCGGCGAACCGGACGTGCTCGACCAAATGCCGCGCCTCGCCGTGAACCGGCACGGCGATCTCGGGCCGCACCCATTGATACATACGCGCCAGTTCGTCGCGGCAAGGATGGCCCGAAACATGGATGGCGTGGTCGTCCTCGGTGGCGATCTCGACTCCCAGGGCGATCAGCTTGTTGTGCAGCCGGTTGATGGCCAGCTCATTACCGGGAATGATCTTCGACGAGAAGATCACCAGATCGCCTTCGCCCAGGGTGACATGGGCATGGTCGCCGTCGGCGATGCGCGACAGGGCGGCGCGAGGCTCACCCTGACTGCCGGTGCACAGGAACAGCACCTTGTCGTCGGGCAGGTGGGCGGCATCGCGGTCGCTGAGAAACGCCGGCACATCGTCGAGATAGCCGGTCTCCCGCGCCGACTCGGTAATACGCCACAGCGACGGGCCGACCAGGGCCACGTCACGGCCATTGGCCTCGGCGGCACGGGCGATGGTGTTGACCCGCGCCACGTTGGAAGCGAAACAGGCGACCGCCACCCGGCCAGACGCGCCGGCGATCAGTTCCGACAAGGTGTCCAGCAGGCCCGCCTCCGAACCAGCCTCACCCTCGTGAAACACGTTGGTCGAATCGCACACCATGGCGAGCACACCGTCATCGCCCAGGGCCTTGAGCGCGGTTTCGTCTGTGACCGAACCGACCACCGGATTGGGATCGAGCTTCCAGTCGCCGGTATGAAGCACCGTGCCCGCCGGCGTGCGTATTGCCAGGGCGTTTGGCTCGGGGATTGAATGGGTCAGGGAGATCATTTCGATATTAAACGGCCCCAGGGTGAAGCGCCCGCCCAGGGGAATTTCGGTGATCTCCATACGCTCGGCGCCGAAGGTGGCGCCGTCACGGCTCATCTTGCGGCGCAGCACGGCGGCGGAAAACGGCGTGGCGTAGACCGGGCATTCCAGGCGCGACCACAAATAGGGCACCGCCCCGAGATGATCCTCGTGAGCATGGGTCAGCACCAGACCGATCAGCTTATGGCGGTTCTCGACGATAAATGTCGGGTCCGGCAGGATGACGTCGATGCCGGGCAGTTCCTCGTCGGCGAAGGTAATGCCGAGATCGACCATGAGCCACTGATCGTCGTAGCAATAGAGATTGAGGTTCATGCCGATCTCGCCGGCCCCGCCCAAAGGCAGGAACAGCAGTTCGGGCTCGTCCGCCGCTACATTCACCCGGCGTCGCCCTTGTTGAGACGATGAATTTCAAGCAGGCCCTGCATGGTGAGGTCACTGTCCACATGTTCAATGACCGAGGTCGCCGCATGGAACAGGGGCGCCAGGCCGCCGGTGGCGATGACCGTCATGGGCTCGCCGAATTCTTCCTTGATACGCTCCACCAGGCCTTCAATGAGGCCCACGTAGCCCCAGTAGACTCCCGACTGCATCATCGGCGTGGTTGCCGTGCCGATCACCGCCTGGGGCTTCTTGGGCGCGATACGGGGCAACTGGGCGGCGGCCATATGGAGCGCTTCAAGAGACAGGTTGATACCCGGTGCGATCGCGCCGCCGTGATAAGCGCCCGTGCCATCGACCACGTCGAAGGTGGTGGCGGTACCGAAATCGATGATGATGAGGGCGCCGGGATAGCGGTTATGAGCGGCCACCGCGTTGACCACCCGGTCGGCGCCGACCTCGTGAGGGTTATCGACCGCAAGCTCGGCACCGACTTCGGCGTTCTCACCGATAATCAACGGCTCGGAGTTGTAGAAGCGTTGACACAGGGTGCGCAGATTGAACACGGTCTCCGGCACCACGCTGGAGATGATGGCCCCCCCAATCGCTTTGTGGTCGATGCCGTCGAGGCCGAGAAGCTGGATCAGCCACACGGCGTATTCGTCGGCGGTGCGGTCGGCGCGGGTCGCCGCACGCCATTGTCCAAGCTGGGTTTCGCCGTCGTAAACCGCGAACACGGTGTTGGTATTGCCGGCGTCAATGGCGAGCAGCAGCTTGCTCATGCCGCCGCCCCCATGAAGACGTCGCCGGCGGTTACCACCCGGCGGCCGCTGTCGGCCATCTCGACGACCAGGGCGCCACTCTGGTCAATATCGACGAAGCGGCCCGAAAATGTCTCGTTCTCAAGTCGTACGGTAACCTTGCCGTCCTTGCCCTCGGCCCGGCGCAGCCAGGCCTCGCGAAGCGGTCGGAAACCATCGTCGCACCACTGCTCGACCCGGATCAGGAAGTGCCGGCTGAAGCCTTCAAGAACCTGAGCCGGCGTCACCTCTCCGGCGCCCTCGCCGTGCAGCGAAGTCGCCTGATCCGCAAGGTCCGCAGGCGCGTTGGCCACATTGACGCCCACACCGAGCACCAGCCAATCGAGCGCCGCGCCCGAGGTGGTCGCGGATTCGAGCAACAGGCCCGCCACTTTGCGGCCATTGAGAAACACATCATTGGGCCATTTGCAGGTGATCTTGGCCATGGCCGGCAACAGGTCGCCAAGGGCATCAGCCAAAGCCAGGGACGCCACGAAGGAAAGCTGCAGAGCTTCGGCCACCGGGCAATCGGGACGCAGGACCAGGGACATGTAGAGATTGCCGGTCGGCGAAACCCACTGATTGCCGCGCCGACCTCGGCCCTTGACCTGAGATTGCGCCCAAATGAGCGTTCCGTGTTGGGCCCCGGCCTCGGCCCGGCGCTTGGCCTCGTCATTGGTACTGTCGACCGTGTTAAGCACCACAAGCTCATAGGCCGGCGGCAAATCGGCTTTTAAAATCACGGGAACAGCGCGGCGGCGGCGGCCTGGGCGCCACGTAAAAGCGGCGTCGGATACACAAAGAACAACAGGACAAAGGCGCTCGAGACGGCGACCACAATGGAGATTTCGCTGCCCACTGGGCTGTCGAAGGGATCGACGGCCTCGTCGAAATACATGACCTTGACGATGCGTAGGTAGTAATAGGCGCCGACCACGCTGGTCAGCACGCCGATCACCGCAAGCCCATACATGCCGGCATCGACCACCGCCAGGAAGACGTAGAACTTGGCGAAGAAACCGGCCACGGGCGGAATACCGGCCATGGAGAACATGAAAATACCCATGGCCAGGGCCATGCGGGGATTGGTCCGCGACAGGCCGGCCAGATCGGGGATGGTTTCGATCATGCGATTCTGCCTGCGCATGGCGAGGATGCAGCCGAAAGCGCCGACGTTCATGGCAAGATAGATCGCCATGTACAGCAAAATTCCGCTGACGCCCGCCTCGCTGCCGGCGGCAAGCCCAAGCAGGGCGTAACCCACGTGGCCGATGGAACTATAGGCCATGAGCCGTTTGATATTGTCCTGGACCAGGGCGGCGAAAGCGCCGAGCAACATGGAGCCGACCGAGATGAAAACCAGGATCTGCTGCCATTGCGCCACCAGATCGCCGAACGGCTGCATCATCACCCGGATCAGCAAGGCCATGGCGGCGATCTTTGGCGCCACCGAGAAGAACGCGGTTACCGGTGTCGGCGCGCCCTCGTAAACGTCAGGCGTCCACATGTGGAACGGCACCGCCGAGACCTTGAAGGCCAGGCCGGCGGCGATAAACACCAGACCGATGACAACACCCAGGGAGACATCCCCATGGCCGGCGGCGAACACCTCGGCCAGCACCTCGAAGCGGGTAGTGCCGGTGAAGCCGTAAACCAGGGAGCAGCCGTAGAGCAGCATGCCCGAGGCCAGGGCGCCGAGGACGAAGTACTTGAGCCCGGCCTCGGAGGAACGCAGGGAATCGCGCTGGAAGGCGGCGATCACATACAGCGCCAGGCTCTGCAGTTCGAGCCCCATGTAGAGCGAGATGAGATCATTCGCCGAAATCATCATCAGCATGCCCAGGGTGGCG
>JAYGEF010000339.1:0-8245 GCA_046582535.1 Alphaproteobacteria bacterium | reverse complement strand
CCATCAAGGACCATGCCATGACGCTGCCGCTGACCGTGCCACCCCGCCAGGGCTATCTCACCTTCATGGATTTTCCCCTGTGCACCGACCTCGATGCCCTCGAGGCCGATGTCGCTATCATCGGCATGCCCTACAGCGATCCCTACACCTTCGATGAGGGCGGCGGCGGCCAGGACCAGATTTTCGCGCCTACCGCCGTGCGCGCCGAATCCGCCCGCATCAGCGGCGGGCCCAATCAGTACGACTTCGATCTCGGCGGCCCCATGCTCGACGGCCAAGACGTGCGGGTGGTCGATTGCGGCGACGTGCCCGGTGATCATCACGACTTTGGCAGCCACTATCCGAGGGCCGAGGCGGCGGCGCGCAAGATTATCGAGGCCGGCGCCATGATCATCACCATCGGCGGCGACCACGGGGTGCCGATCCCGGTGTTCCGCGCTTTCGAAGCGAAGGCGGCGGACGGTCCCATCATCCTGGTTCACGTAGACGCCCACCTCGACTGGCGTGACAACGTCAACGGCGCCACCGAGGGCTACTCCAGCCCGATCCGCCGGGCCTCCGAACTCGACTGGTTCGGCCACATCACCCAGATCGGTCTGCGCGGCCAGGGCAGCGCCCGGACCGGCGAAGTGCGCGACGCCGAGGCCTATGGCGCCGGCCTCATCGCCGCCCACGACCTCCACGCCATGGGCATGGCGGCGGTGCTCGACCGCATTCCCGACGGCGGCCCCTACTATCTGACCGTTGACGCCGACGGGCTCGATCCCACGGAAATGCCGGCGGTGGCCGCGCCGGCGCCCGGCGGCGTCACCTACCAGCAAATGCGCACCCTGATCCATGGCCTGGTCGCCAAGGGCCCGGTGCTGGGCATGGATATTGTCGAGATCACGCCCAAACGAGACCTCAACGGCATCACCTCGCTGACCGCCGGACGGCTGATCGTCAACCTGATCGGCGCCGCCACCCGGGCCGGCCAGTTCGGTGGCGGCTGACACTGCGGCGGCAAATTATCGGGCCATCGCGGGGCGTTAGCGCTAATTTCTGAATAATCAGATAAAACACAATATATTGCGTTTTTTCGGTGTTCATGCCACAGCATCACGTTGCCGTGCCATGTTCCTCGGCGTATAATCGGGCCATGGCGAGTACACCCGATCTATTTCAAAGCAGCCCCGCGCCGGTCCCCGCACCACGCGGCAAGAAGGCCGCCAAGGCGAATGGTCCCGGCACTGACTATTCGGCCAAGGACATCGAGGTCCTTGAGGGCCTGGAACCGGTGCGCCGCCGTCCCGCCATGTATATCGGCGGCACCGAGGAATCCGGTCTCCACCACCTGTTCGCCGAGGTGCTCGACAACGCCATGGACGAAGCGATTGCCGGCCACGCCAGCCGCATCGAGGTCGAGCTGACGACCGACTCGACGGTCACCGTGCGCGACAACGGCCGCGGCATCCCGGTTGATCCTCATCCCAAGTTCAAGGATAGCTCGGCCCTCGAAGTCATCCTCACCACGCTCCACGCCGGCGGCAAATTCTCCGACAAGGTCTATCACACCGCCGGCGGGCTCCACGGGGTCGGCGTCTCGGTGGTCAATGCCCTGTCTGACTTTCTTACTGTCGAAGTGGCGCGCGACAAGAAGCTTTGGCGTCAGACATACGAAAAGGGCAAGCCGACAAGCAAGCTGGAGCTGGCCGCCGCCGTCCACAACCGGCGCGGCACCACGGTGATCTTTCATCCGGATCCGGAAATCTTCGGCGCTAATCCGCGCTTCGATCCGCGCCGCCTGTTCCGCATGGCGCGCTCCAAGGCCTACCTGTTCCGCGGCGTCGAAATTCGCTGGACCTGCGACGCCGAGCTTGTGGAGCCCAGCGGCGACACCCCGGCCGAAGCGGTGCTGCACTTTCCCGGCGGCCTGGCGGACTTCCTCGCCAACACCCTGGAGGGTGAGGCCTGCGCCACCGTGGCGCCATTCACCGGCCGGGCGGATTTTCCCAACGGCGACGACGGTCAGATCGAATGGGCGGTGGCCTGGCCGCTTGATGGCGCCACCTTCCTGAACTCCTATTGCAACACCGTGCCGACGCCCCAGGGCGGGACCCATGAGTCGGGGTTCCGCAGCGCCCTGGCCAAGGGTCTGCGCGCCTATGGCGAATTGACCGGCAACAAGCGCGCGGCCCAGCTCACCGGCGACGACGTGGCAGGCGGCGTGCGCGGCATGATGTCGGTGTTCCTGCGCGAACCCCAGTTCCAGGGCCAGACCAAGGAGAAGCTGGTGACGCCGGCGGCCAGTCGCCTGGTCGAAGTCACCCTCAAGGACCATTTCGACCACTGGCTGAGCGCCGACCCGGAGGCCGCCAACGCCCTTCTCGAGCTGGTGCTGGAGCGGCTCGACGAACGCCAGCGGCGCAAACGCGAGACCGAGACCGCGCGCAAGACCGCGACCCGCAAGCTACGCCTGCCGGGCAAGCTGTCGGACTGCTCCCAGGGCAATGCCGAGGGCACGGAAATCTTCATCGTCGAGGGCGATTCCGCCGGCGGCTCGGCCAAGCAGGCGCGCAACCGCAAGACCCAGGCGGTGCTGCCCTTGCGCGGCAAGATCCTCAACGTCGCCAGCGCCTCGGCCGACAAGCTCCACGGCAACCAGGAACTCAGCGACCTGGTACTCGCCCTGGGCTGCGGTTCCGGCGGACGCTACAACGACGAGGCGCTGCGCTACGAGCGGGTCATCATCATGACCGATGCCGATGTCGACGGCGCCCATATCGCCGCCCTGCTGATGACCTATTTCTATCGCGAGATGCCCCAGCTCATCGCCAACGGCCATTTATTCCTGGCGGTGCCGCCGCTCTACCGTCTGACCCAGGGTTCGGTCACCGAATACGCCCGCGACGATAAGCACCGCGTGAAGCTGCTCAAGTCCGGCTTCAAGGGCAAAGGCAAGATCGAGATCAGCCGCTTCAAGGGCCTCGGCGAAATGCCCGCGGCCCAGCTCAAGACCACCACCATGGACCCGTCCTCCCGTACCCTGCTGCGCGTCCGGGTGCCGCGCGACGCCAAGGCCGAAACCGACGACCGTGTCGAAAGCCTCATGGGCCGCAAACCCGAACTGCGCTTCGCCTTCATCCAGGAAAACGCCGAATTCGCCGGCGAGCTGGACGTTTAGATACTCAGACGCTTTCCGGCCATTTTCTCGAGGTGTGGAGGACGCGGAGCACCTGCACCTGTTCGTCGCTCAGGCGATAGGCAACGATGTAGGGCAGGTTCGGCACCACCAGTTCCCGGGTTCTCGCCACGCGGCCGGGACGTCCTCGGCGGGGATGATCCGCCAAGGCCTCGACCAGACCATCAGTGCGCTCGACGGTCGCCAGGGCGGCGGCCGGGTTGTCGGCGGCAATGTGGTCGATAATGGCGATCAGGTCATTTTGAGCCGGCGCCGACCAGGCAACCTTCACCGGCCAGCCTTCTTAGCTTTCGCAATACGCTCGCGGGCCGTGTCCATGACGTCTTCGTGGGCCGCCAGGTCGCCCCGGTCGGCCGCTGCCACGCCCTCGCCCACCGCCTCGGCGAACCACTCCTCGTGATCGAGATATTGTTCGATAGCCTGGTTGATGACCCAGGAGCGGGACCGGTCGAGGCTGGCTGCCAAGCGGTCAAGCTGGGTGATTTTGTCTTGGTCCATGCGGATTGAGGCGGTGTGTGATGTCATGTCGTCACTTGTGTTCACTTTGACTACACGTAACTATGAGTGAAAATTCCGGTCCCGGCAAGACCCACCAACGCGTGCACCGATCAAGGGACGATACCGAATCCCGGTTGACAGAACTCGCTTCCATCCTCATATATGCCCCGCACACGGCGGTCAGACGGCTGACCCCCCAAATGAACCGTCACTGGACGGCTTGAAAATAACAAAAAATCTGTATGACATTTGATGATCTCGGGCTGAGCCCGGAACTCCTGCAGTCGGTATCCGAAGCCGGCTATAACGTACCCACCCCCATCCAGGGCAAAGCCATTCCCGTGGCCCTTCAGGGCCGCGATTTGTTGGGCTGCGCCCAGACCGGCACCGGCAAAACTGCCGCTTTTACCCTGCCGATGATCGACATTCTCGCCGGCGGCCGGGCCAAGGCGCGGATGCCACGATCGCTGATCATTACGCCAACCCGCGAACTCGCTATGCAGATCGCGGAAAACTTCGAGATCTACGGCAAGCACCACAAGCTGACCCATGCGTTGCTGATTGGCGGCGTCTCCATGGGCGACCAGGAGAAGGCGCTCAATCGCAGTGTCGACGTCTTGATCGCCACGCCGGGACGGCTGCTCGATCTCTTCGGGCGCGGCAAGATCCTGCTTACTGGCATCAAGATCCTGGTCATCGACGAGGCCGACCGCATGCTCGACATGGGCTTCATTCCCGATGTTGAGCGCATCGTCTCGCTGTTGCCGCCGCTGCGCCAGACGCTGTTTTTCTCGGCCACCATGCCGATGGCGATCCGCCGCCTGGCCGATGCCTTCCTGCACAATCCCAAAGAGGTTCGCGTCGATCCGCCGGCGGCGCCGGCCGAGAACGTCGACCACTCGCTGGCCCGGGTCACGCCGCGCAGCAAAGGCAAGATGCTGCGCGACCTGCTGGGCGGCGAATTCGTCTCCAACGCGCTGATTTTCTGTAATCGCAAACGCGATGTGGACGCGCTCAACAAGTCGCTGAAGCGCTACGGCTTCGAAAGCGCGGCGCTCCACGGCGACATGCAGCAGTCGTCCCGCATCGAGACCCTGGCCGGCTTCAAGAATGGCGACATCCGCTTTCTCGTGGCCACCGATGTGGCCGGCCGCGGCATTGACGTCTTCGGCTTGAGCCACGTATTCAATTACGACGTCCCCATGCACGCCGAGGATTACATCCATCGCATCGGCCGCACCGGCCGCGCCGGCCACCGGGGCCGCGCCGTCATGCTGGTAACGCCCGACGACGCCAAGTACCTGGCCTCGATCACCCGGTTGATCGGCAAGGAAATTCCCGAGCTCGATTTGTCCACCGGCAGCTCCAAGGTGGCGCCCGATTCGACGGCCCCGGAAAAACCCGTGGATACACCGGTTGTCGAGCCCGCCGCCAGCGAGCCGACAGCGGATATGCCGCAGGAAGCCGCGCCGGACGCAGCGGTGACGGAAACCGCCGAGGCCGCGCCGGTTGAACCGGCATCGGTTGAACCGTCCCCGGCCAAAGCACCCCGCAGGCGTTCCATAGGCCGTCGCTCCGAGGCCAAGGAAACCAAACCGGAGACGGACGACAAGCCCGCGCAGGAGACAGTGCCCGAGTCGGTGGAAGCAGAGCCCAAGCAGGCCACCACCGAGGAAAAACGGCCCCGGCGAAATGACCGTGGCGACCACAGGCAAGTCATTGGCATGGGCGACCACGTCCCCGCCTTCATGCTCCGCGAACCGCCCCGCGTCGACGGGTAGCGACGCTGGCCGCGCCAACTATGTTTATTCAGGCACGGGCGATCCTGACTTAAACGCCGTCCCCGAAGAAGCCCCATACGCCGTGGTGCGCGGCGACGGCTCAATGGCCATATCCGGCATCAACGCCGCCCCAACCGCAATCTTGCCGTTGATCGCCTCGACCGCGGTCGCCAGGGCAAGGAAGCGCTCGGGCGTGGCCGGATGAGTGGCGCCGTGATTCGAGGCGATGCTGCCAGGATGGGATACCGCCATGCGGCGCCAGAAATTGGGCACCTCTTCGATCGACATGCCGGCGCGCGCCATGAGATATAGCCCGACGTAGTCGGCTTCGGCCTCGAATTCCTTGGAGTAGGCGCCGGCCCCGATGTTGGCGCCAGCGCGCATGAGTTCGCCGCCGGTATTGACGCCGGCCGCCGGCGCCAAAATTTCGAAGAGCAACCCGACGCCGGCGCCGGCGACGGAATTGATCTTCTTGGCATCAATATGACCCATGGCGTTGTGGGCGATTTCATGGCCGATAATAGCGGCGAGTTCGGTGTCCTTGACGGCGAAGCGCGTCATTCCGCTGTAAATAACAACGTTGTCGCCGTCCGCGTGGGCGTTTACCAAATCGTTTACCAAGTAATGCAGGTCATAATCACAAATCGGCTCACTATTGATCGTCACGTCCCGCTCGTCCTCGCCCCAGCTACGCACGGTTAGGGTCAGACTTTCGTCGATGCCATCTTCGCGCAACTCGGCGAACACCTTGGCCAGGGCCCCTTGTTCGGCCGGTATGGGAATGCCTTCAACCGCCAGCACCGCGTCACCCAATTTCAAATCCGACTAAGCCGAGGGTGAGCCATCGGCAATGCCGACCACATGGGCCTGGTTGCTGTACTTATTGAGGCGACGGTAGGTCTCGTAATAGTCACCTTGGAAATCTTCCGCACTGAGCAGTGAAAAGCCGAATGCCGGCCTGACACGCTCGCCGCAAAGCTCGACACCGACGCGCAGCATGACATAGCCGATGTTGTCGATGCGGGTGAGATTGTCCCGGTAGTCGATGACCACGAGTTCCCGCTGTTTCTCGGCTTCACGGGCCGCGAGTTCGGGATCGACAGCTTGCGACTTGGTCGCTGGCGCGACACAGCCGGGCAGGAGCAGCGCCAGCACGGCAAGAAAGAAAATCCTTTGTCGCCCACACATAACAAACCCTCTTAGTTGAATTACGCCGGAGTGTAGATGATAATTTCCTGCCCGCCTATAGTCGCGTCGCCGCCAGTCGCTCCTCGTCGATATCAAAGCCGAGACCCGGATTGTCGGACAGCACCATCCAACCATCTTCCATGACGAACGGCGTGGTCAGCATGAAGTCGCGGCGCTCTAGCGTCCATTGCGGCGGGTCGAAGGGAAACTCCAGATAGGGCGGGTTCGCCAGACCGGCGGCGAGATGGGTATTAGCGATCACGGCCATGCCATCCGACCAGGTATGGGGCGTGAAAATTAGGCCTTCATCGAGAGCGCGGCGGGCGATAGGCACCAGGCCGGTGATACCGCCGGCCAGGGTAAAGTCGGGCTGCAGCACGTCGAGACACCCCTGATCCATGAGGGCGTCGAGTTCGTGAATTTCGCGGGCCATTTCGGCCCCGGCGATACGGATCGAGGTGGCATCGCGGAGCGCCGTCATACCGGCGTAGTTGCCCCGATGCAGAGGCTCTTCCACCCAGAATACACCAAGGTCCTGAAGCACACCGGCGACCTCCATGGCCTTGGCAAATTCCCAGGGCTCCTCGGTATCCCACGGCATGCGCCAGCCCTGATTGCAATCGACCATCAGGGTAAGGCCGTCGCCCAGGGTGCGGCGGACAGTCTCGACCGCGGCGATGTCATCGCGCCAGTCGGCATGGTGAAAACGGATCTTCATGGCCTTGAAGCCCTGGGCGCGGTACTGCTGAGCAGCGTCGGCCATGGCCCCGGCGTCGCGCAGGGTAGCCGACGAGGCATAGGCCCGCACCCGGTCGCTGTGGCCGCCGAGCAGTTTCCATACGGGCTGACCCGCCGCTTTACCGGCCAGGTCCCATAGGGCCAGATCAAGCGGCCAGCAGCGCCCGTAATGGAAATTCAGATTCGACAGGACAGCATGGTGGCGGTCGAGATCAAGGGGATCGCGGCCGATGAACAAGTCCTCATGGCCGGCGAACCCCAGCATGGTGTCGCCCGAGCCGATACCGACCAGCCCCTCGTCGGTCTCGACCCGAACGATGGTGGCATCAAAGTGTTCGCGCGCCCGGCCATCCCAGGCCGGAAAGAACGGTGGGTCGAGGTCGATCCGGTGGTGGCTGATAGCGATGCGCTCAATTTTCATGACGCGATGGTTCTGGCTTAACGGCGCGCCGCCTCAGCCTGGGTCAGTCAGAACCGTCAGGGCTTCGCGGTACTTGGCGGCGGTCTTCTCGGCGATATCGGTGGGCAGTTCGGGGCCCGGGTCCGTCTTGTCCCAGTCGAGGGTTTCGAGATAGTCGCGGACGAACTGTTTGTCATAGCTCGGCGGGCTGGAGCCCGGCGCATATTGATCGGCCGGCCAGAAGCGCGACGAATCCGGTGTCACCACTTCGTCGATCAACACCAGCGTGCCGCTATCGTCGACGGCGAATTCGAACTTGGTGTCGGCGACGATGATGCCTCGGGTCTCGGCGTAGTCGCGAGCGTGTTCATAGACCGCGAGGGCCGCCCGGCTCACCCGATTGGCGAGTTCACCGCCAATCAGATCGGCGGCTTCCTCAAAACTGATGTTTTTATCATG
>JAYGEF010000321.1:0-3950 GCA_046582535.1 Alphaproteobacteria bacterium | reverse complement strand
GGCTGCCGGCGGTCGGCTATGTGCCCCTGGCCCATGGCTTCTGGCCGTGGTTCTCCCACCTCATATTGCCGTCAATCGCGGTCGGCGCGCCGTTCGCGGCGATCATTACGCGGATGATCCGCTCGTCCATGCTCGAGGTGCTCAAGACTGAGTATATGCGGGTCGCCACCTCGAAGGGCCTGCCGGCGCGGCGCCTGATCATTACCCACGCCTTTCCAAATGCCCTGATCCCGGTGGTCACGGTCATGGGCATCAGCTTCGCGCTGCTTATGGCGGGCACCGTGGTGGTCGAGAACGTGTTCGCCATCAAGGGACTGGGGCGGGTTCTCATTATCGGCATTCTCAATCGCGACTATCCGGTGGTGCAGGGCGCCATTCTCGTGGTCTCGGCGATTTTCGTGTTCTCCAACCTGTTGGTCGATTTCCTCTACACGGTGATCGATCCACGCATTCGCTACGACTGACGGGGCGGGAAGATGGATAGGGAAACCACACTCGACACCACGGCGGCGCTGGACAGCGCCGAGCACGCCCTTGACCGGCAGCGCCAGGCCCAGCGCTGGCGCTACCTGTTGCGCGACAAGAAGGCGCTGATCGGCCTGATCACGTTGACCATTCTGGTGCTGGCCGCGATCGCGGCGCCGCTGGTGGTGCCGTTCGATCCCAACGCCATGGACTACGAAATGATCGAGGCGCCGTCGTGGACCCATCCCCTGGGCACCGACGACCTCGGCCGCGACCTATTGAGCCGGTTGATCTATGGCACCCGGATATCGTTGTTCGTCGGCCTGTCTACAGTCGCCATCTCGTTGGTTATCGGCATCGTGCTCGGGGTGGTCGGTGGCTATATGGGCGGCTGGTTCGACGCCATCATCATGCGCTACATCGATTTGCAGTGGGCGTTTCCCAACTTCATCATCGCGGTTTACCTGGTGGCGGTGTTCGGCACCGGCTTGTCGAACGTCATCGTCGCCATATCGCTCGCCTTCATCGACGATTTTGCGCGTATCGCCCGGGGCATGGTGCTGACCATCCGCGAGGAGCAATACGTCGACGCGGCGCGCACGCTGGGAGCATCGGACGCGCGCATCATGTGGCGCCATATCCTGCCCAACGCCATGGCGCCGATCATCGTCCAGGCGACGGTTTGCGTGTCCTACGCCATCCTCGCCGAGGCCGGGCTATCGTTCCTCGGCCTCGGGGTTGAATCATCGACACCGACCTGGGGGCTGATCCTCGCCGACGCCCGTAGCTTCATCTCGCGGGCGTGGTGGCTCGGCGTGTACCCGGGTCTGTTCATCATGGTTACGGTGCTCAGCGTCAACTTCCTCGGCGACGCCCTGCGGGACGTCCTCGATGTCCGCGAAATCACCGAACCCGGCGAAGGGAAGTAGGGGTTACAGCGCGGCCTTGTTGAAGCAGGCCGAACTGTGGCCGTCGTCGATGGCTTCGAGGGGCGGGAAGGAGCGGGCGCAGGCATCGTCGGCCCAGGTGCAGCGCGGCCGGTAGGAACAGCCGCCGTCGAGTTGCGCCAGATCGGGCGGCTGGCCGTCGATCGGGATCAGACGCTCGCCATGGTGCTTGTCGATGCGCGGTACCGAGCGCAGCAGGCCGATGGTGTAGGGATGCTTCGGAGCGCCGTAGATTTGCCGGGTTGTGCCGGTTTCGACGATCTTACCGGCGTACATGATGTTGACCCGGTCGGCGTAGCGCGCCACCACTCCCAGATTATGAGTGATGAGAATGAGGGCGACGCCGATCTCCTCGGTCAGGTCCTTCATGAGCTGGAGGATCTGCGCCTGGATGGTGACGTCGAGCGCCGTGGTCGGCTCGTCGGCGACGATGAGCTTGGGATTGCAGCTCAGGGCGTGGGCAATCATCACGCGCTGACGCATGCCGCCGCTGAAGTGGTGGGGATATTGCTTGAGCCGGCGCTCGGGTTCGGAAATACCGACCATGCCGAGCAGTTCCACGGCCCGGTCCCAGGCTTCGGCGCGGGTCAGCCCGAGGTGTTCGCGCATGGTCTCGGTAAGCTGGGTTTCGATGCTCAGAACCGGGTTGAGCGAGCTCATGGGTTCCTGAAATACCATGGCGATCTGGCGCCCCCGCACGTGGCGGATTTCTTCGTCGCCAAGGGTCAGCAGATCGCGGCCCTCGAAGTGAATGCTGCCGCCGGCGATAGTACCCGGCGGGCTTGGCACCAGACCGAGGATGGCCAGAGCGCTGACCGACTTGCCGCAACCGGACTCGCCGACCACGGCGACGGTCTCGCCGGGCTCGACATAATAGGATTGTCCATCGACCGCCTTGACGGTGCCCTGGGGGCTATGAAACTGGACCTGGAGGTCGTTGATTTCGAGAAGCCTGCTCACCCTGCCATACCCGTTCGGTTGCGCCGATGCTGTTCCAAACCGTACGGAGACGATCCCGCGAAGTCAAATCGGATAGTTGGCCGCCCACGCCAACATTTTGCCGAGCAGGGCCTTGAGCACCGGGCGCACCACTTCGGCCTGGTCGGCGCGGTAGGCGAACGGCGGGTCTTCGTCCATGTAGGTGATCTGGGACTGTTCCAGCTGGACCGCGTGAATGTTGGCCGCCGGGTCGCCATAGGTGCGGGTGATGTAGCCGCCGGTAAATCGGCCGTTGAGGACGCTGGTGAAGCCCGGCGCATCGTCGCAGATGGCCAATAGGCCGGCGGCCAGGTCAGGGTCCGCCGATGTGCCGCCGCCGGTACCGAGGTTGAAGTCGGGTAAGCGGCCCTCGAAAAACCGCGGCACCCGGCTGGCGATGGAATGGGCGTCGAACAGCAGGGTCACGCCATGGTCCGCGCGCAGGTCCGCCAGAGTGGCGGCCAGCTTGTCGTGATAGGGCCGCCAATAGTTGGTGACCCGCTGGTTGACTTCCGTCGCCTCGGGAGCCTCGCCGTCGCGATAGATCGGCTCGCGGGCGAAGGTGGTGGTTGGACAGAGCTCGGTGTTGTCGGCGCCGGGGTAAAGTGCCGCGCCGTCGGGCGGCCGATTGAGGTCGACCACATAGCGCGAGTGGGTCGCGGCTAAAACACTGGTGCCGAAATCGGCCGCAAAATCGTAGAGCTGCTCCAAATGCCAGTCCGTATCGGCCAGCACGGACGCCTCGGTGGTTAGGCGGGCGGCAATGGGATCGGGCACGTGGGTGCCGCAATGGGGAATGCTGACCAGCAGCGGCGTGGCGCCGCGATGAAATTTGAAAAGCTCCATGGCCGCGACACTGCCCGCCAACGTCAGGGCTGTCTAGTCGGTCGTGAACTGCCCTGGAAAGAGCGTGCTCAGATAGGCCTTTATGGCCCGCATGCCGACGGCATGATGATCCGGGCTCGGGTGAAGATGGGCATCCAGCCAGAGGCCGAACAGCATGGCTTCGATGCCCTTGTTCAATGCCGGCACGTCGACATGATCGTTGGCGCCTGCCTTGACCAGTTCCTGCAGTAGATCTCGTACGTCCTGCTTGTAGCGGCGGTCTCTGGGAAAGCCGACTTCATGATACAGAGTGCTGCCCTTTGCCTGCCCCCAGAATGCAAACCAGACGGCCAGGAATTTTGGGTGTTGGCTGGCGAACCCGACATCAAATTCGAGCAGCTTGAGCAATCGCTCGCCCGGCGTGCCATGGCCGTTCGCGAGAACCGCATCCCAACCGGCGCCGAACTGCGCCCCGAGATAGTTCAGCAGATCGATATGCATCTTGTTTTTCGATTTGAAGTGAAAGACCACCAGGGAGCGCGAAACCTTTGCCCGTTCGGCCACCGTGTCGAGGGTGGTGTTGCGCAACCCCCGGCTTGCGATGCAGTCGATCAGCGCTGTCATGATGGTACGCCGGCTCTGCTCACCGCGGAGCCGCCGCTTGTCGGTGGTTTTGATCTTTGTTGGCACGGAAACGACTTTATCAACATGTTGCCGGAAAATGGAAACTGACTG
>JAYGEF010000306.1:0-5305 GCA_046582535.1 Alphaproteobacteria bacterium | reverse complement strand
CCGGCTCGCCGGCGAACAATCGCGTCATCGCCGGGTAGTTCTCATCCTCTTCCGAGCGAATATAGGGGGCGTATTCGAAACAGCCGCCGTCATCGGGCTGCTGCAGCAACAGCGAGACGACGCCGTCGTTGGTGTCGAAGTGCCAACCCAGGGTGCCGCCCTGGTCCATGCACGACACCATCACGGAGAGCGACGGGCAGGCGCTACGGTACAGTTGCTTGTAGCCAAGCGCCTCGCGGACGAAATTTGTCAACGGATCCCAGCCGAAGAGCCCGGCGATTAGGTTGTCGGGCGGGAACTGGTCGGCCAACAGGTGCGAGATGCGGCAGGTGAACAGGGCGGACCGCGGATGATCGTCCGGAAACCCCTGATTGCACATAAAACTGTAGGGGGTACGCAGGCATTCATAGGGGTGTCCGGCGGCGTTCGCGGCCGCGGCCTGAGCCGCCATTTGGAGAATTGCATCGGGTTTGATGAAGCCCGGCAGCAGGCAAAGCGCCCGTTTGTCTAGGTCGCGCCGACATGCGGCGATCAGTTCCTGGGCGGCGGGTGTGTCAAGATCGTCGATCGGATATGTCGCAAGATCGACGATATTGTGGGGTTCCATGATCGCCTCTCCTTTGTTGGCTCGTGGCCTGGTTACAACAGCCCGTCAGCACGGACATCGAGCAGGGAGTCCTGGAAAGCCTTGATAATGGTGTCCACGTCCGCCGCGCTGTGGGCTTCGGAAATGAAGAACAGGTGCAGCGGCGGCACCAGGACGTCGCGGCCCAGCACGTGGAGGTAAAAGTCGTTCTCGGCGTCGCGGTGTTCGCTGCTGATGTCCCGGGCGCGTTCGACGGCGCCGCGTTGGAACTGGAAGTGGAACATGGATCCGGCGTTCATGAGCTGGGCCGGGAACTGGTGTTCCTCGCAGAACTGATTGACCTCGCGGGCCAGGCGGTCGCCTTGCTCGTTGAGATGGGGATACAGCGTCTCCTGGTTATCGCGCATGTATTCCACGGCGGCGATGCCGGCGGCCATGGTCATGGGATTGCCCGAGAAGGTGCCGCCGGAGAACACCCCGTCCGGGTGGCCCCAGCCCTTGCTCAGGATTGCCATGATGTCGATCCGGCCGGCCAGGGCGCCGATCGCCATGCCGCCGCCGAGGGCCTTGCCGTAGGTCGCCAGGTCCGGGGTGATGTCGAAATAGTCCTGGGCCCCGCCATAGGCCATGCGAAAGCCGGTGATGACCTCGTCGAACATGAACAGCACGCCGCACTCGCGGCAGACATCGTTGAGGCCGTGGAGGAAGTCCTTCACATCCGTGCGCGGGTTCGAGCTTTGCACCGGCTCGATGATGACCAGGGCGAGCTCGTGGGCATGCTCGCGGATCAAGTCGAAGGCGCGCTCGTCGCGGTACGGCAGCACCATCATGGTGTCGTCCTTGATGGCGTCGGGCACGCCGCGGCCGTAGGTCTTGCCGGTGGGCTCCGACGACGGGCTCTTGCCGTTGTCCTTGATCAGGGCATAGTGGTGGGCGCCGTGGTAGGAGCCGCTAAAGCTCGCCACCTTGGCCTTGCCGGTAAAGCCCCGGGCGACCCGCATGCCGTACATGGTGGCTTCCGTGCCGGAGTTGCAGAACACCACCTGCTCGGCGCAGCGGCAGGCCTCCTGGACCAACCTGGCCAGTTTGCCTTGCAGCGGGTTATGCAGGCTAACGTGAACGTTCTGGTCAATCTGCGCGCGCAGGGCGTCGACGACACAGTCGGGCCGGTGGCCCAGCAGGTGCGGGCCCATGCCCATGGTCAGGTCGATATAGCTGTTGCCGTCCACATCGGTGACCCGGGCGCCCTCGGTGCTCTCGATATAGACCGGGTGGCGCATCTCAAAGGTCGGCACCACTTCGACGGCCAGCACGTCGCTGCCCTCGTGGTTGAGCGCCTGGGAGCGTGGCGTGCGGGCGATTAGCGCATCGCGGACCTGTTTGCCCAGGGGGCGTTCTTCAGCAATCTGTTCAGCCGTCGCAGCCATGGTTCATATCCTCCGTCAGGGTGCCAATCTGACGGCGATCATAGCAACAAGGGCGGGCGAATCCTAACTCGATAGTCTCGCCAGCAACAGGTTGCGGAAACACAGGCGCTCGGCGCTGTAGCCGCGAATTTCGAAGTAGGTCACCCGGTAGGGGGTGTCGGGGCCATCGTCGTAAAGATAGACGTCGAGAATGCAGGCCGTGCCGGCGTATTGCCAGACTTGGGCGCCGGTCTCCCGGCGGCTGAAGCTGGGCACGCCGAGCAAGGCTTCCAGGGCCGCGCCGTTCAGGTCGATGACTTGGGCCGGGTCGTCGTCGATGGTCGGTTCGGGCGGCGCGGCCGGTGCCGGGGGCTCGTCCGGTATGACGGCGGCGATGGCGGCCTCGATGACCGCTTCCGAGACCGGCTCGGGTACTGGTTCCGGCGCCGCTTCGGCGATGACGACCTCGGGTTCCGGCTCCGGCGGCGGCGCGCTGGCCACGGGCCTGGCCGTCTCGGCGGCGCAGGCGGTCAGTGCCAGGGCCAACACCACTGCCATCAGGTTTCTAGGCATCGTCAGTCTCGATAGTATCCCGGGGCTCCGGCGAGACGGTTTGCGCCACTGGCGGGGTGCTGTCGGGCATGGCCTGGAACATATGGACCATGGCGGCGGTGGTCAGCACCGGGGCGACCAGATTGAGCAGTGGGATGGAGAACAGCACCGTGGTCGCGATGCCGGTACCCAGCACCTTGCTGCGCTGGGCCTTGCGAATAATTCCCGCCGTGCGCCGGTCGATGCGGCGGAAGGCGACCAGTTCGAAATACTCGCGGCCGATGAGATAGCCGTTGATCAGGTAGAACAGTCCGACCCCGAGCAGGGGGATGAAGTAGAACGGCAGCGCGATAACATTCAGCACGATCATGAAGCCGAAGAACTGCAGGGTCGAGACCACCATGTCGGCGACCGTCTGGCTCTGGGCGGTTGGCAGGTTGGGGTAATGGCGCGCCTCGACAGCCAGGATCACCCGTTCCAGGTAAAAACTGCTGACGGTCTGGACGATGATCACGAAGAGCAGCCAAAAGAGCGCGAAAAATACGACGACGCCGAGAAAGGTGACAACCCCGCCGATGACCCACAGCAGCGCCGAACGCAACCACTCGATGCCGATCCAGGCCAGGCCGCCGGTCGGGTCCAAGCCGGCCACCATGGTCCATAGCAGGAAGCCGAGCACCAGATAGATAGCGGCGGTCCAGCCGGCGACGGCAATAATGACCCGTCTGATGGGCGGGTCGTCAAGCTGGCGGATGGCGGCGGTATAGGCTTTAAGCACGGACACCTCGTATGCGGACAAGCGCCTTATGTAACCATTACGTGGCCCGGCGACAACCCGCCCCGCGCCGGGCATTGAATGGACCAGTCCAACGGGTATACTCGCCGCCCATCCCCGACATCCGGAAACCTAGAGGACAACAACCATGGCTGACGCAACCCTCGACGTGGTCGGAATTGGCAATGCCATCGTCGATGTACTGGCTCACGCCGACGACGCCTTCATCGACCAACAGGGCCTGACCAAGGGCGCCATGGCCCTGATCGACGCGGACCAGGCCCAGGCGCTTTACGGCCACATGGGGTCGAGCATGGAGGTTTCCGGGGGCTCGGCCGCCAACACCATCGTCGGTGTCGCCGCCCTGGGCGGCCGCGGCGCCTATATCGGCAAGGTCCGCGACGACCAGCTCGGCGCCGTCTTCGCCCATGATATTCGGGCCAGTGGGGTCAGCTTCGAAACCCCGCTCTCGACTGATGGGGCGGCCACGGCGCGCTGCCTTATTCTGGTTACACCGGATGCCCAGCGCACCATGAACACGTTTCTCGGGGCTTGCGTCGAACTCGGCCCGGATGATGTCGACCCGGCGCTCATCGAATCCGCCCAGGTGACCTATATGGAAGGCTATCTGTGGGACCCGGCCGGGGCCAAGGAAGCCTTTCGCAAGGCCCACCGCATCGCCCACGGCGCCGGACGCCGGGTGGCGCTCAGCCTGTCCGATCCGTTCTGCGTCGATCGCTACCGCGACGAGTTCGCCGAACTGGTGGCTGATCACATCGACATTCTGTTCGCCAACGAGGACGAGATCATGTCGCTCTACCAGGTCGACAGCTTCGAGGCGGCGCTCGATAAAGTGCGTGGCCATTGCGAGGTCGCCGCCCTGACCCGAAGCGAGAAGGGCTCGGTGGTGGTTAGCGGCGAGCAGGTACACCACGTGGCGGCGGCGCCCGTAAACCAGGTGGTCGATACCACTGGCGCCGGCGATCTCTACGCCGCCGGTTTCCTCCACGGCTTCACCCAGGGCTGGTCGCTTGACGATTGTGCCCGTCTCGCCGGCATCGCCGCCGCCGAGGTTATCAGCCATATGGGTGCCCGGCCCGAGGCCGATCTCGCAAAGTTGAAGGCCGAAGCCTTTGGTTGATGTGCCGGGGGTGCTATAGGTTCAGATAATTGTCACGAAGGAGAGGATAGTCCCATGGCCGATCTGCATTTCATTACCGCCGAAGTTTGCCCCTACGCCCAGCGCACCCATCTGGCGTTGCGCGAGAAGGGTCTCGACTACGAGCACACCGAGGTCGATCTCAAAAACAAGCCGGCGTGGTTCGAAGAGGTTTCGCCCTACAGCAAGGTGCCGGTGCTCAAAAGCGGCGACCAGGTTGTCTACGAGTCGACCATCATCAATGAATTCCTCGAGGACAGCTTCCCCGAGCCGGCGTTGATGCCGAGCGACCCGTTCCAAAGGGCCCAGGCACGGGTCTGGATTGACTACTCGAACACCCGCTTTATCGACGCCATCTACGATCTGCTGGGGGCAAAAGATGCCGCGGCCCAGGCCGAACAGGCGGCCAAGCTGACCGGCTGCATGGAGTACATGGAAGATCACGGCCTTGCCGCCCTGGGCAGCGATCCTTTTTGGCTGGGGACGGAGGTCTCCTTGGTCGATATCGCCTATTGGCCGTTCTTCGAACGCCTGCCGGCGGTGGCCCATTATCGCGGTGTCGGCATTCCCGAGCGCTGCACCCGGCTCAAGGCCTGGGCCGAGGCCATGGAAGCGCGCGACAGCGTGCAATTGACCATGCACCAGCCCGACTATTACATTCAGTCCTACAGCCGCTACGCCCAGGAAGCGGCGGAATAGCCCCGGATCGTGTCAGAGTCGGTGCCCGAGCTCCACTTCATCACCGCCGAAGTCTGCCCGTTCGCCCAGCGCAGCCATCTGGCGCTGCTCGAGAAGGGCCTCGACTTCAAGCACAGCGAGATCAACCT
>JAYGEF010000275.1:0-6362 GCA_046582535.1 Alphaproteobacteria bacterium | reverse complement strand
TCTGTATTTCCCAAGTGTCACCGATCCTGGTTAACGACTGTAGTGCTAGTGGTTCGTTTCAGACATATGGTAGCCATACGACGACCTTCCGAGGTCATCCGACTAGGCGCGTGGTACGCCGTGATGCTGGAGCATCACAAGCAGCGCGCAACGACGTCGGGGACCTCGGAAGGTCGCCCTGCGGGTCTCGGTTCCCGCTTCTCCGGTGCGTCAGACACGCTTGACGATGCTCCAGCATCGCCGGCGCGCGCCTTCCTACCGGGAAAACGGGAACCGAGATCGTATGGCTACCATATGTCTGAAACGAACCACTTAGCGTTAAAGTAGATCCAATATCATGGTACGACGTTTCGAAATCCAGCCTACCCGATGGGCAACGCCCTTCGCCTTTGGCGATGACGGGCGCCGGGCATGACTCTGACCTTCGCCCTGTTTGCCGGCGCGCTCGGGCTGGTTATCGGCGTCCTGGTCGGGACCACGGGGATCGGTGGTGTCCTTCTGGTGCCCGCCCTGGTGTTCCTCTGGGGCTTCGACGTTCACGTCGCCGTGGCCACCGCCATGGCCGCGTTCATGCTCGGCGGTGTTGCCGCCGCCTTGTTGTACGGTCGCCGTGGATCGATCGACTGGCGCGCGGCGGGCTGGCTCTGTGCCGGCGCCATGCCGGCGGCGTTTGCTGGCACTTACGCTATGGCGGCGGTGCCGGCCCAGGTTCTTGAACTGGGGATCGCCGCGTTCATCATTGCCGCTGGCGGCAACGCTCTGCGACAGCGCAAGGCCGGTGGCGATGCGGCTGATCGCCCCGCCCTGGCGCCCGTGGTGCTCGTCGCCATCGGCGTCTTCACCGGCGTGGTGTCGGCATTGAGCGGCACCGCCGGGCCGATCACCCTGCTGCCGATCCTCATGTGGCTTCGCCTGCCGGTGCTTGCCGCGGTCGGTCTGGCCCAGGCCATACAGTTCCCCATCACCCTGTTGGCCAGTATCGGCAATATTGTCGAAGGGCGGGTCGATACGGCGGTGGCCGCCGTGGTGGCGGTGACGATCGTGGCTGGTGTCGTCGTCGGCACCCGAATTGCCCACGGTATATCGACCGCGACCCTGGCCCGCCTGGTTGCCGGCGTTCTGGTCGCCACCGGCGTGCTGATGGCGGTGCGGGTCGTCTATGGTTGGGCACTGTCCTGATCGATTGGCGGCTGGCCGAGGCCGTGTTGTCATGAAGTGCCGAAGGCTGCTATGACGGGGCGGCAAAATTCCCGGAGACTCTCAAAAAATGGCTATGGACGACGTTAGAAACTACGCCGGCAAAGTTATCGAAAACGTCGAGACGGTAATCATCGGCAAGCGCGATTCACTCGAACTGCTCATGGTCGCCCTGTTGTGCGAGGGCCATGTGCTGCTCGAGGACGTGCCCGGTGTCGGCAAGACCATGCTGGCCCGCGCCCTGGCGGCCAGCCTGGGCATCGATTTCAAGCGCCTGCAGTGCACCCCCGACCTGCTGCCCAACGATGTCACCGGGGTGTCGATCTTCGACCAGGCCAAACAGACCTTCGTCTTTGTGCCGGGACCGTCGTTCACCAATATCCTGCTGGCCGACGAGATCAACCGGGCGACGCCGCGCACCCAGTCGGCGCTGCTTGAATCCATGGGTGAGCGCCAGGTCACCGTCGATGGCGTGACCCATGTCCTGGAGCGTCCGTTCTTCGTGCTGGCGACCCAGAACCCGGTCGAATTCGAGGGCACCTTTCCTTTGCCCGAGGCTCAGCTCGACCGCTTCTTTATGAAGCTCAGCCTGGGCTATCTTGACGAGGCGGCGGAGAATGAGATGCTGGTCAATCTGGCCGGGGCCCACCCCATCGAAACCATCGAGGCGGTGGTTGACGGCCACGCGTTGCCCGACCTGGCGCGGCGGATCTGGGAGGTTCATGTTGATGACTCCTTGCGTGATTACATCGTGCGCATTGTCTTCGCCACCCGCCGGCATCGCGACCTGACGCTCGGCGCCAGCCCCCGGGCGAGCCACGCGCTGTATCGCGGCGCCCAGGCCTACGCCGCGCTTCAGGGCCGCGACCATGTGCTGCCCGACGACATCAAGACGCTGGCGCCATCGATTGTCGCTCACCGCTGTCTGGTTAACCCGGAAAGCGCGCTCCGCGGCACCCGGGTTACCACGGTGCTGGCCTCTATCCTCGACACCACATCCCTGGATATTGGCGAACAATGACCAAGCTGCCGGGCATCATCCTCGTACTGGTGGTGCTGACCGCGGCGCTGCGTATCGAGTTTCTGTTCTACCTGATTTATCTCTGCATCGGCATCTACATCTGGGGCCGCTGGGTGACACCGTGGAGCCTGGGGCGCCTGCGCATCGAGCGCGATTTCACCGATCACATCTTTCTCGGCGAGACCAGCGACGTCACCCTGCGCATCAAGAACGAGAGCTGGTTGCCGTTGCCGTGGCTCGAACTCGTCGAGGGTTCGTCGATCGACCTGCGCGGGCGTCAGGCGACCAATGAAGCGCTGTCCCTGAGTGGCGGCGAAGAGGTCGACTTCAGATACACGGTTCGCGCCACCCGGCGGGGTCATTACCGGATCGGGCCGCTGTATTTATCGTCCGGTGACTTGTTTGGCTTCTTCGACGAACAACGGCGCAAGCACCACGCCGACTACATCACGGTTTATCCCCGGATCAACGCCCTCGATCACCTGGGCCTGCGGTCGCGTCTGCCGTTCGGCACTATCGCCAGCCGTCAGCGCCTGTTCGAGGATCCGACCCGACCCGCCGGCGTGCGCGAGTTCCGCTCGGGCGATTCGATCCGCGGCATCAACTGGAAAGTCAGCGGCCATAGCGGCACCCTCATGGTCAAGACCTTCCAGCCGGCGATTTCCCTGGACTCGATGATTCTGCTCAATCTCAACCAGGACGACTACGAAGAACGCTCGTGGCGCGGTGCCACCGAATGGGCCATCGAGCTGGCGGCGTCCTTCGCCGCCCATCTGGTCGAGCGGCGCCAGGTCGTGGGGTTGACGACCAACGGCATCGGCCTGTTGCGGGAAACCGCCGGTGAAACCCCGGGACTGGCCATGCCGCCGGCCATCCCGCCCCGCGCGGGCCGCGGTAACCTGATGAAAATCCTCGAACGGCTGGCCCGCATCGAGGCCGGAAAATCGGCGCCCTTCGCCCAGTGGACCGGCCCGGCCTGCCATTCCCTGGGCTGGGGCATGAGCATTCTGGTGATTACCGGGAGTGCCGACGGGGAAACCTGCAACGCCCTGCACCGGCTGGTGCGGGCGGGCTTCAATCCGATCCTTTTCGTGGTTGAGCGGGGCCCGTCTTTCGCCAATGTTCGTGAGCGCGCGCGGCGCCTCGGATTCAGCGCCTATGAGGTCACGGAACGGGCCGACCTGGCCCAGTGGCGTCGCCGGCCCCAGATCGCGTCATGAAGATCGCGTCATGACCGAGCAGCCCGATCAGTCGGACTTCGTCACTCCCGAGTGGACCCGTCACGGCGTCCAGCCGCTGCTCATAACCATTCTGGTAACCGCCCAATGCGTCGCCTTGGCGATTCCGTTCGAGGCGTTGCTGCCGACGCAGTCCTGGGTGCCGGCCACGGCCCTCGCCCTGGCGGTGGCGCTGCAGGGGGTCTACGGCACCAACTGGCTCGAACTTCAGGGCTTGCTCGTGGTCAGCCGACCACTTTATCGCCTCGGCGAGTTGACGTTTATCACCGTCATCATCCGCATCATCACCTGGCTGGCGGGAGACGGTTTGCCGGGCCTTGATCAGCTCCGCATCTACGTGCTCGAGCCCATGGCCTTCTTCGACGCGGCCTTCATTTTGACCATGAGTCTGACGATTTTCGCCTGGCAGCGGGCGGCGGCCCTGGGCGGCCTGTTCTGCTTCCTCGCCATAAGCCGGGACGAGGCGGAGATTTACCGCCAGGCGCCCAAGGGAACCAAACAGCCGGATACCCGCGACCGTTCACCGCTGCTGGCCGATTTTTACAGGGGGTGGCTGTGGGGCGGTGTGCTGATGTTGATCTGTGCTTCCGTGACGACCTTCATACTGCCGTCTTTCGAGCGCACGGACGGCCCCCTGCGACCGGCCATGACCGGGGCGCTACTGGTCTATGTGGTCGTCGGGTTCTGGCTCCTCAGCCAGGGGCGCCTGGCGGTCATGAACGAACACTGGATGGTCTTTGGCATGCGCGCCCAGACCCAGGTCGAGCGCCGTTGGCGGCGCGCCAGTTTGCGTGTTCTGGCGCTGTTGGCGGTGGCCGCCGCTTTCCTGCCGTTCGGCTCGACGTCGCCCATGAGCGGTGTCTTAAATAGCGCCATCGCCATGCTGTTCAAGGTCATGCTCTTCATGCATGGCATGGTCGTTCTGCTCATTGCCGGTGTCCTCAACCTGATCGGATTCGACGGCTTGTTCGATGCCGAGAGCGAGACGTTTGAGCCACGGCCGCCCCTTGTGGAGAAACCTGGCGAGGTGGTTGCCAACCAGCCGATCAATGAAATGCTCGCCGGATCGATGTTTTGGATCATGGTTTGTCTGGCGGCGGCATTCGCCATCATCGTCTTCCTGCGTGACCGCGGTTATGTCTTCGATTGGGAGACGGTGGACCGGTTGTGGCGCGGCCTGCGGCGCTGGTTCCTGACCATGGTGCGCGGTGTGGTGGCCGAGGTTGACGACATTCGCATCGCCATCCAAAACGTTTTACGGGTCGAACCGCGTGTCGCGAGCGGCGAGACATCCCGCTGGCGCTTCATTTGGGTCAACGCCTTGGCGCCCCGCGACCAGGTGCGCTATTTCTACTTCTCCGCCTTGCGTCACGCGGCCCGGCGCGGGGTCGGCCGGCGTGACCACCAAACGCCACTGGAATTCGCTGGTGATCTGGCGGCCCGCTGGCCCGACGCGCAGCCGGACAGCGACGCTTTGACCGAAGCCTTCCTCACCGCCCGCTACACCAAGGAAACCATCGATGAGACCGAGGCCGGCATTGCCCGAGCCTTGTGGAAACGGCTGCGCTCCGCCCTCAAGCGCCGGTCCGCCGGATAGCAAGTCCTTGCGCATTCGATTTTCCGTTGCATTATCGTTGTCAGCACCAACCACGCCAACCCAGGGAATGCAGCCATGTTCACCACCCGCCCGGAAATCGTCGGCACCTTCGGCGTCGTAACCTCGACTCATTGGCTGGCCACCGCGGCCGGCATGTCCATGCTGGAGAAGGGCGGCAACGCCTTTGACGCGGCGGTCGCCACCGGCGTCTCCCTGAACATTCTCGAGCCCGACCAGAACGGCCCCGGCGGCGATGTGCCGATCATCGTCTACAACGCCAAGGCCGACGAGGTGAAGGTGATCTGTGGTCAGGGCACGGCGCCGGCCGCCGCCTCGGTGGACGCCTACAAGGCCATGGGCATCGACGTGGTGCCCGGGCGCGGCCATCTGCCCGCCGTAGTGCCGGGCTCGTTCGGCGCTTGGCTACTGATGCTATCCGAATACGGCACCATGTCCCTGCGCGAGGTGTTGGAGCCCGCCATGGGCTATGCCCGCGACGGCATTCCCATATTGCCGCGAATTCACGACACCATCGCCGCCAATATCGACTTCTTCACCAAGGAATGGCCGACCAGCGCCAAGCAATGGCTGCCAAATGGCGAAGCGCCGGCGGTGCGCAGCCAGTTCCCCTTGCCCGATACCTTGGCCACCTACGAACGCCTGGTGGCCGAAGCCGAGGCCGCCGGCGGCAGCCGCGAGAACCAGATCGAGGGTGCCCGCAGGTCCTGGTACGAGGGCTTCGTCGCCGAGGCCATCGACGATTTCCTGCGCACCACGCCGGTGATGGATGAATCGGGTACCGCCCACACCGGTCTGCTGACCGGCCAGGACATGGCCAACTGGCGGGCCACCATCGAGGATCCGATCACGTACGACTATCTCAATTACACGGTATGCAAGGCCGGGCCATGGTGCCAGGGCCCGGTGTTCCTGCAGCAGCTCGCCCTGCTCAAAGGCTTCGACCTCACGGCCATGGGACCGGAAAGCCCGGACTTCGTCCATACGGTGATTGAGTGCGCCAAGCTTGCCTTCGCCGACCGCGAGGCGTTCTACGGCGACCCGGACTTCGTCGATGTGCCCTTCGACGTGCTGCTCAGCGACGAATACAACGACATGCGCCGCGATCTCATCGACAACACGGCGTCGAGCGAGCTGCGCCCCGGCTCGGTCCAGGGCTATGGCGGCAAGGTCTTCTTCCGGCCCCAGGGGACCATCGCCAAGGCTGGAATTCCGGCCACGGCGGCGGCCGGCGCTGTCGGCGGCGACACCTGTCATCTGCACGTCATCGACAACCAGGGCAACATGGTGG
>JAYGEF010000126.1:0-2103 GCA_046582535.1 Alphaproteobacteria bacterium | reverse complement strand
GGCGCGTTCCAGAACGCCATGATGCAGTCGCCCATGTATTTGTCGATGGTGCCGCGCCGCGCCAGGATGACGTCGGTGGTCGGGGTCAGGAAACGGTTGATCAGGCTGGTCAATCCCTGGGGGTCGGACTTGTAGAGCTCGGAGATGCTGGTGAAACCGCGCACATCGCAGAACAACAGGGTCATGTCCTTCATCTCACCGCCGAGGGTCAGGCGCTCGGGATTCTCCGCAAGCTGCTCGACCAGGGCCGGCTACATATAGCGCCCGAAGGCGCCCCGCACCTGGTTCTTCTCGGCCTCATTGCGCAGGAAGCTGACCAGGGATTCGACGAAATAGACCAGCAGGACGTATATCGTCGGGTAGACCGGATCGAACAACAGCTTCAAATTGGTGTAGGCGTGCCACGAAAAGCCAAAGGCGCCAAAGGCGGCGGCCGCACCGATAATGGGGCACCACATAGCCCCGACCCAGGGCAGCAGGAAAATGAGAATCAGGCCGACGACCACGAGGAACAGAACCTCGGCGCCCGCCGCCCAGTCCGGCCGCTCGAGAAAATCGCCCGTCAGCATCTGCTCGATGGCCTGGGCATGGACTTCGACGCCGGCGGCCACCGAGTTAAGCGGCGTTGGCCGCTGATCCTTGAGCCCGGCGGCGCTGGTGCCGATTAGGATAATATTGCCTTCGACCAACTGACGGGCAAAGTCGGCCTCGAACACCTTCCAGGCGGGAATGAACCGCTCGGGCACCGGTTCGGTAAAATGCAGCCATATGCGGCCGTGCTGATCGGTGGGAATGACAAAACCACCGACCTTGACCTTGGTAATGCCGGTCTGCTCACCGAAACTGAATTCGCCACTGGCGCCCGCCGTCTTGATCTGGAAACTCGGCCGGCCGCCCTGAGCCACGCGAAGGGTCTCAATGGCGAGCGAGGGATACAGTTTGTCGCCGAGGCGCATAATCGTGGTGTAGCGGCGAATAATACCGTCGCGTTCGAAGGGCAGATTGAAACTGCCGTTGCCCGCAGCCGCCGCCTCCAGCTCGGGCAAATTGGTGATCGCGCCCTTGAACCCCGGCGCCCAGCGCAAGGGGTCGTCGTGTCCGCCATAGGCATAATTTTTCTCGAGCACCGGCGCCCGCTCGGTTTTGGACTGGTTCAGCACGAAGCCGGTAACCACCCAGGAATTGGCGATGGCTTGAGCAAAAACCGCGTCGTGGTCGGGGATGTCGTCGCTGGCCTGACGCAGGGCCACCACTTCCGGCGTATCGGGCCATAGGGACAGCACCTGCCGGGGCGACGTACGGTCGGGCTCGGCGAAAACGATGTCGAAAACGATGACCGCGGCGCCGAGTTCGGTCAGCCGGTCGACCAGTTTGGCAACCTCGGTGTGCGGCCACGGCTACTGGCCCATTTTGGCCAGGGTTTCGTCGTCGAGATCGATAATCCGTACCGGCGCGTCGAGGTATTCGCGCGGCTGCTGGCGTTGGTATTCATCGAATACCGCCAGACGCAGGTCCTGAACGATCTCGGGATCGGCAATACGTAACGTGATGCCGATGCCCAAAAGGGTCAGTGAAATCAGGATCGGTATCCAGCGTGTCGGCCGTGTCATGGGCGAGGTCGCGATTCGGTCAGACTAGATTGAAACGCTGCACAATATCAGACCGCGCGGTCAGCGCGGCACGGCTATTGCCGTGGGGTACTGACGCCAAAGCCGTCGCCCGCATCGCCGTTGGAACCTTCATCATAGACCACGTTCAAAAGTCCCAGATTTGCAATAATGCCATCCGAGTTGACCAATGCCCCTGTTGTCGAAGCGAAGTCGGCGCCAATCGTGTCGAATGTTCCCGCCGCCGCCGCCGACCCTGCATCCTGCGAGTAGTCGTGCGAAACGCCGGTGCTAGAGTTTATATTGCCCAGTAAAACACCGCCGATAGAATCATGGTTTCCGTCTTCAATGGTGTTTACCTGGATGGTGCCGGAAATTGTCTTCAGAGCAAAATTCGCAGTAAACGACGCATGGAAATGACCAAGGATATCGACCACTTGGCCGTCTAATTGGGTCTGAGTGAAGGGAGCAATGTCGATGTTATAAAAACCCGTCC
>JAYGEF010000172.1:0-1617 GCA_046582535.1 Alphaproteobacteria bacterium | reverse complement strand
ATCTGGGGCATGGGCAGAATTATCGGGCCACCCCTTGGCGGTGTCGGAATGGACCTGTGGCAACCTCGGGGCCTGCTCCTGGTGGTCGGCTTGATGTTCGTGCTTTACCTGCCGTTCCCCATTCGCGGTTATCTCCGGCAGCGCCGTCATGGCGATGATGGCGGCGCCGACGCGGTGTTGTCGGACAGGCTTTGAAACCCTTGACAGCCGGGGCTTTTCGGCTATGGTGCGCGCCCTTACCTATTGACCGAAATAGCCGAGCAGCACCACGCCATGGCCAAGCCAAATACGATCCTGATCAAGCTCGAAAGCACCGCGGGCACGGGGTACTACTACACCACCAAGAAGAACCCCCGGAACTCCACCGAGAAGTTCATCTTCCGCAAGTATGACCCGGTGGCGCGCAACCACGTCGAGTTCAAGGAAACCAAAATGAAATAGGCGCCTCGCGCCATTGCGACGGCCAGGACGGTCGTGGCCAAAGAAAAAGCGCCGCTCAGAGAGCGGCGCTTAGTCGATTTATACCCCCTTGCGGCGATAGGTAGCCATTTCATGCCACCGAAGGCCGGGTTCTTTTGCCCGAATGCGGCGTTGCGCATTGCTTGTAGTGCGCGGCACTACGGCGCAACGCGCGCCTTGCCTTCGGGCAAAACAATCCCGGTGAAATGGCTACCTATCGCCGCAAGGGGGTATCGAGGGTTCGTATCCGCCCGGATTAGGAATCAAGCCACCGCCGCTGCCGCCACCACCTGGTTGCGGCCGCCGCGCTTGGCTTCGTAGAGCGCCTCGTCGACGCGTTTGACCAGATCTTCCGCTGTTTCGTCGCGATTATCGGCAACGGCAACTCCGATACTACCGGTAATAGGTAGACCATTCTGAATGATAGAACCGGCGAAGGGTGACGCTTCGATATCCCGACACAGGCGCGCCGTGACGGTCTGCGCTGTATTCATATCGGTTTCGGTCATGACCAGAACGAATTCCTCGCCACCCAGTCGCGCCGCCATATCAGTCGCACGCACCGAGGCTTCGAGTCGTGCCGCCAGCTCCCGCAGCACCTGATCGCCGGCGGGGTGGCCATGGGTGTCGTTGACCGCCTTGAAGAAATCGATGTCGATGATGGCAACGGCCAGGGGCTTGCCGTCAACCCGGCTTCGCTCCAGGGAAACCTCGAGATAGGTATCGAGATAGTGGCGATTGTAGAGGCCGGTCAGGCTGTCGGTCACGGCCATGGACACTGACCGGTGATAATTGCCGCGCAAGCGCTCCTGGTAGCGGCTGTGGCGAATCTGGCCACGGGTCCGGGCGATGAGCTCGTTGCTGTCGATCGGCTTGTACAGGTAGTCGTTGACCCCAAGGTCGAGACCCTTGGCCAGACGTTCATTGTCGCTCTCATCGATCAGCATCAGGATCGCCACATGACGGGTCGCGTCCCGGCTGCGAATTTGCGAGCACAGGCGCAGCCCATCGGATTCCTTGAGGTAGGTGCTGACGATGATCAGGTCAAACACCTGAGCTATGGCGGTCAACGCTTCCTCGGCGCCGGTGACACAGGTCACCTCGTTCTCCGCCGACAACACGGTCGCAATGGTTTCGCGGTCGTGGGATTCGTCCTCG
>JAYGEF010000077.1:0-2946 GCA_046582535.1 Alphaproteobacteria bacterium | reverse complement strand
GACCGAACGGGTTATCCTCGAAGCCTTCAAGCCGGGCACCGAACCCCGCACCAGCACCACGGTTCAGGAGGCCGGGACCGAGGGGCTATACTAATTAAGGGGACAGTATATTTAATTAATTAAGTAAGGCGTCCCCATAATTATAAAACGACCTAGCGCGGCACGACCGGCAGGACGATGTGGGGCGGGTGTTTCGCCGAGTGGTGGATGGTCTGGGTCGCCGGGATCGGGTTGGCGCCCTGGCCCTGGGGCTCGCCGCTGTTGAGGTTGCGGTCGAACTCGTTGAAGCGGCTGCTTGAAACCTCGACCCGGAGGCGGTGGCCGCGCTTTACCACATGGCTGGTCGACCACAAATCGATGGCATGGGCGTTGACCGTGGCGGGCTCGATGGTGCCCGTGCGGATAATGCCATGCTGGATCAGGTGGGCGTAGCCGTCCTCGAAAACATCGACCAGGGCGACTGTGAAGTCGGTGTTCACCGCTGATGACGCGGCGTGGATCTCGGCTCTGACCTGGCCGGTGATCTCCATGTCTTGGTCGAGGGCGGCGCTGGTGTAGACCAGCACGTCATCGCGCTGTTCCATAGCGCTACGATCAGCGAGCCCGGCGATGGCCGTCCACATTTCCGCGTCGATGGTATCGCTGACGGGTTTGGCCCGGTCGTAGACGAAGCTGTCAGGCGTGTCGCCGCCGGCCTCGCTGCCAAGCCCACCGCTATCCTGCAAATAGAACGCGGTATCGACCGCGCGCTTCAGGGGCCATTGCGCTTCGCTGCGCCAGGTGTTGTCGCCCATAACGAATATTTCGACCTGGGGACGCTTCTCGAAGCCGTTGTCGAGATCCATGAGATAATGATCGAAAAATGCCTGGGTGGTGTCCCAGCGATAGGCGGCCTGTTTGCCCACCGCCACGGGGCCGACAACGCCGGTGACGTTGCTGGTAGTCGAGGCCGTCGAACGAGTTGTAATCTGGGGCGTCCATGGCCAACCCCCAGGTGCCCATGGCGTTGAGCGGGAAGGCCTCTTGGCCGTACATGATGTGGTGGAGGGTGAGCGGCGCCGGGGGTCGCCCGGGGCGATGGCTTCGAGCGCCCGGTGACCACTGATGGTGCCACAGTACGAGGTAAAGCCGTAATAGGACTCGCCCCACATGCCGACGGTGCCGTTCGACCAGTCCTGATTGATGATCCATTCGATGCTGTCATAGCCGTCGGTGATTTCGTGGCGCCCGAGCGGCGAATCGAACGAACCCTCCGAGCCGAACCGCCCGCGCACATCCCGGCACACGAAGGCATAGCCCTTGCGGGCCCAGAACTCACCCGTGGCCCTCATGCCCATAAATTCCGTGTTCTCGCCGTAGGGGTGACGGGTAAGAATGGCCGGCACGTTACCTGCGCCCTCCGGCAAATAGATATCCGCGCAAAGGCGAACGCCATCGCTCATGGTGGCCATAATGTCGCGTCGCACCGCGACATCGGTGAAGCGATCTTCGGTGCCCGACGGAATATCACCCGGTGCCACGTTTTCGGTGATACCGGGATGGTAGCCAAAGCTTTGAGTCTGGGTCATGGGGTTTCTCTTGGGTTATCGGATGCCGCGATTGAGGGCGCCATCGGCGACGATGCTCTGGCCAGTGATATAGCCGGCGTCGTCGGACAGCAGAAATGCCGCCGTCGCGGCGATCTCGCCGACCGTGCCGGAGCGGGCCATGGGGATCACCCGCAGGATATCGTCGGTGGTTGCGTCGTAGTTGTCGACGAACCCGGGCAACAGGTTGTTCATGCGCACCCCGTGGCGGCCGTAGCGGCCGGCGAACAGCTTGGTGAAGCCGCCGAGGGCGCGGCGCAGCACGGTGACGGGATAGACCAGGCGAGGCTCGGGCGCCAGCATGTCGGAAATGTTGACGATGGCGCCGCCGCCCTGCTCGACCATGATATCGGCCACCAGGCGCGACATGCGGATTACCGAGAGCACCAGCATGTCGAGGGCGTCGTGCCAGCCGTCGTCGGTGATGGCGGTCAAGTTCGGCGCGAAGTTGGGGTCGTAACCGAGCCTTGGCCCGGTCACCGTGTCGTCCTCGTAGGTGGCGAAATGGCCGTGGCGGCCGGTGTTGTTGATAACCGCGTCAATGCGGCCGTGACGCTCCAGGGTCATCGCCACCAGACGCTCGAGATTGGCCGGCACAGTGACCGATCCGCTGATGCCGAAGCCATCCAGTTCCGCGCCCAGGACAATGCTGGAATCGCTCGGCGACATGAGCGCCAGGGCATAACCGCGATTGGCCAACTCGCGGACGCAGGCGGCGCCGATGCCGCGTCCTCCGCCGGTGACGATGGCGACCGGTTGGGCCATTAGAATTCCTTGCAGAGACGCAGGGAATCGAAGATCGCGGCATGAATGTCGCGGCTTGCCAGGGCGTCACCGACCCGGAACAGCATGAAGGCGCCGTCCGGGTTGGTCTCGATGGTCTGGGGACCGCCGGCGACCATAGCCTCAAGATCGACTTCGCCGCCATTGCGCGACTGTGTCCTGAGGTCGAAATAAACCCCATCGCGCGGCTTGCTGCCGCGTTCGGCGACCACCTGATCGATCTCGCGCTCCTCCTGATCGCCGTTGAGTTCGTTGGCCAGCACGGCAATCAGCTTGTTGCCCTCGCGATAGAGCCGTAAGACCCGGTGATCGGGCGTCAGGATGGCGCCGCCGTTGTAGAAGCGTTTGAGGTACTGAGGCTGGCTTGACGGCCCGACCTGCCAGGCCACGTGGCGGTCGGGGGTGACGATTTCCACCGCCACGTCCCGCGAGGTCATGAACTCGGCTGCCGACACGGCGGCGTGGCGACCGTCGTCGTCATAGACCATGACGTTTTCGCCGGGCGATACAGCGCCGCTCAAAATGTCCCAACTGCTGACCGCCAGATCGCTGCCCTCGAAGTCGCCGAGGTCGGCGT
>JAYGEF010000049.1:0-6143 GCA_046582535.1 Alphaproteobacteria bacterium | reverse complement strand
GGGCACCGGGTCGCCGGAGTTTGGCGGCCTGACCCTGATCCAGGCCCTGGAAATCATCCGCGGCTGCCGCGGCCTCGACGTGGTCGGCTGCGACCTGGTCGAGGTCTCGCCGCCCTACGACCCGTTCGGCAACACCGCCCTGGTCGCCGCCAACCTGCTGTTCGAAATGCTCTGCGTCCTGCCGGGCGTGGAATACCGGAGCTGACCATGACCACCAAACACGTCAAGTTCGACGGTTCCATACCGGAAATCTACGACACCCATTTGGGTCCGCTGTTGTTCCACCACTATGCCGCGGACCTGGCCGGCCGCATCCATGTGGCAGCCGGCGGGCGGGTGCTGGAAACCGCTTGCGGCACCGGCATCGCTACCGAGAAACTACGCGACGTTCTGGCCGATGACATTGAGATCATCGCCACCGACCTCAACGACGCCATACTGGCCATTGCCGCCGACAGGCGCGGTAATCTGGCCAACGTTACCTACCGGCAGGCGGATGCGCTCAGCCTGCCCTTCGAGGACAACAGCTTCGACGCCGTCGCCTGCCAGTTCCGCATCATGTTTTATCCCGACAAGGACGCCGGCGCCCGTGAGGCGCTGCGCGTGCTGAAGCCGGGCGGCGGCACCTTCGCCCTCAATGTCTGGGGCTCATTCGAGGTCAATCCGGCCATGCGCATTGCCCACGAGACCATCAGCGGGTTCTTCGAGAGCGATCCGCCGACCTTCCTGGAAACCCCTTTCGGCTACTACCACATCGAGCCCATCGAAACCCTGTTGCGCGACGCCGGCTTCGACGCCATCGACATCGAGACGGTCGATACGGTGGTCGAGCGGCCCTCGGCCCACCTCGTGGCGGTCGGCGCCGTCGAGGGCAATCCCGGCATTCATGAAGTCGACGAACGGGCGTCAGCCGACCGCGAGGTCGTTGTCGAGGCGGTCGCCCAGGCGCTACGCGATAACTTCGGCGACGCTCCCATTCGAGCGCCCATGCAGGCCATTGTGGCCACCGCGCACAAACCGAAAGGCTGACCCCATGTTCACTTCGATCGCAGGCAAATCACTCATCGTCACCGGCGGCAGCATGGGTATCGGCAAGGGCATCGCCAAGGTGTTCGCGGCCAAGGGCGCCAAGGTGCTGTTGACCGGTCGCCGCGCCGACACCGGCGACGCGGTGGTCGATGAAATCACCAGCGCCGGCGGCACGGCGGCGTTTTTCAAGAGCGACGTCTCGTCGTGGGACGACATGCAGGCCATGGCCGCCAAGGCGACCGAGCTGTACGGTGGCGTCGACATTCTGTGCGCCAACGCCGGCATCTTCGGAGCCGCCGAAATCGCCGACATGTCGCCCGAGGTCTGGGACGAAACGATCGCCATCAACCTCAGGGGCAGCTTCCTCGCCGTCCGCGCCTGCCTGCCGGACATGAAGGCCCGGGGCAGCGGGCGCATCGTCCTGACCTCGTCGATCTCGGGGCCCGTGACGTCCATACCCGGCCTCTCCCACTACGGCGCCAGCAAGGCCGGCCAGCTCGGCCTGATGCGCGGCGCCGCCCTCGAAGTGGCGCAAACCGGCATTACCGTCAACGCGGTGCTGCCCGGCAACATCATGACCGAGGGCATGGTCGAGGCCGGCGAGGAATACATCCGACAGATGACGGCGACGGTGCCCATGAAGAAGCTTGGAACCATCGAGGACATCGCTTACGCGGCGCTCTACTTCGCCTCCGACGAGGCCGGCTACGTCACCGGCCAGACCATCATCGTCGATGGCGGCCAGGTGTTGCCGGAGGCGCTGGTAGACTAATACCATCGGTCATTAAGAATGACCGATGGGCGTTCAAGCGCCACGCAGCCAAGTTTCGTCGGACAAGGTCTGGCCGAACGGTCGGCGACGCGCGGTCGCGCTTGCCAGCGGTCATTATCATGCCCACTGGTATAATATTATGGACCAGCCCTACAGCGGGTCGCCGGCGCCGGCTGTCTGGGGTGGCGGGTCGCTCACTTCGCGCTGTTTGGCGGACATCTCGCGATGGGCAATATAGGTGGCGCTGCCGACAATGATGGCGGCGCCGACCCAGGTCCAGGCGTCGGGCACCTCGCCAAAGACGTAGAAGCCGAGCAACGTCGCCCACACCAGTTGCAGGAAGGCGACCGGCTGGGTGACGGTGATCTCGGCGGCACGGAATGCCTGGGTCAGGGCGAGATGGCCACAGGTGGCGCAGGTCGCGACGGCGAACAGCCAGCCGAGTTCGAAAACGGTCGGCGTGCGCCACACCATCATTGCCGGCACGAACAGAACCACGGTGACGATGATGGTTAGGAAGCCGACAATCACGCGGGTCTCCTCGGTGTTGGTCAAGCGCTTGGCGATAAGAAACGACACCGCCATCAACGGCGCCGCGATAAGTTGGGCGATGGCGCCGTGATCGATAATCGCGATGCCCGGCCGCAAAATTACCATCGCGCCGCCAAAGCCCACCAGCACGGCGCCGATGCGCCGGGCATGAAGTTTTTCGCCGAGAAACATGGCGGCGCCGATGGTGGTGAAGATTGGCGCCGTGAAACCCAGGGCCGTGACCTCGGCAATGGGGATGCGCGACATGGCGTAAAACCACAGCATGACGCCGGCGCCATGAACCAGACCACGCAGGCCGTGAAGGCCGTAGCGCGCTGCGGCGAAGTCTTCGCGCCGCAGCCGCATCAGGATCGGCGCCATGATGACGACGCCCATGGCATAACGGATGAACGCCGACTGTATGGGGTTCATGTCGCTGCTCAAATGGCGCACGATGCCCGTGACCCCGATGAACAACAGCCCGGTCAGAACCATCCAGGCGATACCCTTGGCGGTCGAATTCATGATTGGCAGTTCCGCACCAACCTAGCAATCAATAAAATCGGCCGTCGAGTTGGCGTGGGGGAACGGCGTATCGGGCACCGCCACGCCAAGAAACTCGCAAAGCGGCTCCCACCCCTCGGCCACATCGAAAGTCAGAAGGCGGGCCGGATCGATCGTCGCCTGGACGTCGGCAACGTGAGCGCGGAAAACCGCCACCGCATGGTCGCGGTCATCGAGCCGACCGTCGAAGAGCTGCTCGACGATTATCTCGTTAGCCATAACCGTGACATCGCGGACGTAACCCGGCTCGGTCTCATGGCGATCTCGCATGGAGGGATAGATGGTCGCCTGAACGCTGTCGAACCAGACGTCCTCGGGACGCACCGAGAGCACTACCTTGGCCGCCGGAAAATGGTCGGAAATCTCGCGCCAGTAGCGCGCCGAGGGCCAGTCTACACAGGCCCCGTAGTCGGCGAACACGTCATCCCAATCAGCCGTCTCACCACGCTCCAGGGCTTGCCAGAAAGGTAGTTGCGAGGGATGTTCCATGACCTCGAACATATGATGGCAAGGCCCGAAACCCAGCTGCTCAAGCGCCAGCTTCAACGAATTTGTCCCGGTCCTGCCGAACCCGGCGCCGACTACCGATAGTGTCATCCTTGCATTCCCCTTTGGCTCAAACCTACGCCCCCTCCGGTATCCACCATTCGTCACCGCGTATGGTCGAGACGTATTCCGGCCAACGGTAATGAATCGGCGCCTCCAAGTCACTGGGTAGTAGGGGCGCCACCCATTTCGAGCCGCCGACACCACCGCCGGTGCGCTCCTTGAACTCGGCCTGGGCGCGGTCGATGCCCGTGGTGTCGGTCAGCAGGTCGATGATCGTGGCGCCAATACAACGCGACGCCGAGAATACCATGGGATCAATGACCGGAGCAAAACCGCCAAGGGCGCCGATTCCGAGGCCGGAATGGGGATCCGTATGGCCGGCAGCCCAGCGGTGCACCCCTTCGCGCGGCGCCTGGTACGGCACAGCCTGCTGGGAGTTTCCGGGCACCGCGTCGTATTCCGCATAGGAACCGATGACCGGACCATCCTCGCCCCCATCGGCGCACCAGGTGGCGCAAAATGCCGTCGGCATGCCGGCCGAACCTTCTTCCACGGTCAAGCCTTCGGCCCGCAGACGTTCCACATACCAGGCCGCGGATTTGTACTCGCGCCACGCCGATCCCAGATCGTCCGGTGCCAGTCCGACAGGTTGCTCTCATTGTCATTGACTTAATCGACGGCGGATTGCTTTTCAGCTGTCAGCATGCCACGGTCCCGCCCCCGGCCATGGAATTTTTGACGGTGCCAGCCTACACCAAAGTCACGGTGATACAGTCTATGAACGAGACCAGCGACGTCATCGTCATCGGCGCCGGCATTGCCGGAGCCAGTGCCGCCTTTCATCTTGCGCCGACAGCCTCGGTCGTGATTCTCGAAGCCGAAGATGCGCCGGGCTATCACACCACCGGCCGTTCAGCGGCGTTGTTCGTGCCGCCAGGCCCCAACCCGACACCGGTCGAAGCCCTGGTCAACGGTAGTGAGTCATTTTTCCAGGCGCCGCCCGACGGCTTTGTCGACGATCCCCTGACAAGCCCCCTGGGGGCGCTCACGGTCACCGGGCCCGATGAAGAGGCGGGACTGGAAGCGATGGCCGCCGGCGGCGCGCTCGGCCAACGCCTCAATCAGGCGGAGACCCTGGAGCTATGCGCGGCCATGCGGCCCGAAGCCGCCACCGCCGGCCTGATTGATTTCGGTGTGGTGAACATCGACGTTCATCGTCTGCTGCAAGGTTATTTGCGGGGTGTGACCACGTCCGGTGGACGGCTCATTACCGGCGCCAGAGTGACTGCCCTGAAACGGAACGACGGCCTGTGGACCGTGGAAACGGCGGCCGGGCGCTTCACGGCGCCCATGGTCATCAACGCGGCCGGCGCCTGGGCCGACACCGCGGCCGAAGCGGCCGGCGTTGCCACCATCGGGCTGGTGCCCAAGCGGCGCACAGTAATCAATTTTGACGCACCGGCGGAGATCGACTGCAGCGGATTTCCGATCGTCGGCGACGTGGCCAACAGCTATTTCTTTCGCCCCGAGGCCGGCGGTCTCATGGCCAGCCCGGCCGACCAGACGCCGTCGCCGCCATGCGACGCCCAGCCCGATGAAATCGATATGGCGATTATCGTCGATCGCATGCAACGCGCCACCCTGTTCGAGATCCCGCGCATTACCCATAGCCGGGCCGGCTTGCGCAGTTTCGCGCCCGACAATCTGCCGGTCGCCGGCATGGCCCCTGACACTGAAGGCTTCCTGTGGCTTGCCGGTCAGGGTGGCTTCGGCATCGAGACCTCGCCGGCGTTGGGTCGCATTGCCGCTAACCTGGCCCAGGGCGAGGCGTTTCCCAATGACATAAACCTGGCGGGCGTCGCCGCCGGCGACATTCATCCGTCACGTCTAGTCGCGACATAAAAAATCGGGCGGCCGAAGCCGCCCGAAGGTTCACACATCTGACTATCAAGAGATGATAAACAGGATCGTACGCGCGCTTACGCTGCTCGCACCTCGGTGAGGAATTTTTCGACCTCGGTCCGGAGCATTTCGGCCTGCTCGGAAAGATCGCCGGCCGACTGCAGCACCTGACCCGCCGCGGTTCCGGTCTCCGCTGCCGCCTGATTAACGGCGGAGATGTTTTCTGACACCTCCTGGGTACCCGCCGGGGCCTGCTGGCTGTTGCTACTGATCTCGCCAGTCGCCGCGCCCTGCTCCTCGATCGCCGAAGCGAGGGCCGTCGAGATCTCGTCCATCTCGCCGATCTGCTTGCTGATGCCCTCGATGGCATCCACCGACTCCTGGGTCGCGGCCTGGATGTCGGCGATCTGGGCGGCGATCTCCTCGGTCGCCTTGGCCGTCTGGGTGGCCAGGCTCTTGACCTCCGAGGCGACCACCGCGAAGCCCTTGCCGGCATCACCGGCGCGGGCCGCTTCGATCGTGGCATTGAGGGCCAGCAGATTGGTCTGGCTGGCGATGTCGCTGATGATCTCGACAACCTCGCCGATCTTCTGGGCGCTCTCGGCCAGGCCTTGGACCGACACGTTGGTCTTTTCGGCTTCATCGACCGCCGTCTTGGCCTTGGACGCCGACTGGGCGACCTGACGGGCGATCTCATTGATCGAGGATGACATTTCCTCGGCCGCCGCCGAGACCGTCGCGACATTGGTCGAGGCCTGCTCAGAGGCCGCCGCCGCTTGGCTCTGGCGACTGGTTT
>JAYGEF010000019.1:0-4704 GCA_046582535.1 Alphaproteobacteria bacterium | reverse complement strand
CTAGATGAGAGTTTTAATGAAACACGACCAGTGGTCTCTATAGGACTTGAATATGATTTAACACCAAACCAAAGACTTGCAAGTACCTTCCAATATCAAGAACTTTCTTACCAATCTAAGTCAGAAAGTAACGTTTATCTCTATTACATGATCGGGTTTTGAAGACTTATTCAGTCGTGTTATAGCATCTCTGAACCGTCTGCCTGCGCCATACGACCACCTTGCGAGTGGATGGCGGCAGGTTCAAGTCTATGAGCCTGCCGAGTGGTCGGAGAAGCACAACAACTAACGTCGCGCCGTCCGCGCCGCCCTTTCAAACAACTTTTTAAAGTTCGGCACCATCCGCCTTTGCACCACCTTGGCCGCGTCTTCGTAGAAGCCGCAGCCGCTTGGGTATGCGCGCCAGCGGCACTAATAAGCACTCGTGACAGCACCTTCCTGAGCCGCGATCATGACCTCGGCCAGCACCGAATAGACGTTGGTCCAGGCGGTCTTGACCGCGGGCGTGAAGGCATCGCCGAGTCCCTGCTCAAGGGTCCATAGCAAGGCGTCGGCGACGCTGCCATAGTGGCTTTCCTTGACACCGTAGTCGTGGTGGCGGCTACCCAGTTCCTCGACCACCGGGACCAGTCCGGGAAGATCGTTGAGGCCACCGACGGCCGCCTCGATCATGGCCATGAGCCGCCCGCCCTGGATCACTATTTCGCCCTTGAACAGAACCTGGACGCTGGGGTCGATTTCGAACAATCGCTTGTAGAACATGTCCGCCGCCGCCTCGGCGATGGGGGCGACCTTGGCGAAGCTGTCCTGCACCAGCTTGATATCCTGCTGGCTGAGCGGACCTTCGCCGGACGCCTTGGTTGCGGCGGGCTTGGGGGCGGGCGTGGGCGTGACAGCCAATGGGGTGGGCTGGACGGGCGCCGGCGCGGCGGCGGCCGCCATCTGCTGGTCGGTCTGAGCCATGGCATCGGCAGCCTGCTCCACGGCCTGAGCAACCTGCTGGCGCGCGGTCTCGATGGCGTCGCGGGCTGTGGCGCCCCGACTACTCAGCTGATCAAGCGACTTGCGCAGAGCGTTCAGGGTATCGGTAATCAGATCGGTGGCATTGCTGGTCTCGCCGGAGAGTTGTTTGACCTCGTTGGCGACCACGGCGAAACCCCGCCCCGCATCGCCCGCCCGGGCGGCCTCGATGGTGGCGTTGAGCGCCAACAGATTGGTTTGCTTGGCGATGGCATGGACCTGCTTGGCGGTTTTTTCAACGGCCTCGACTTCTTCGCGGAGTGCGACGATGTCGTCGTCGACACCACTGACTGCATCAAGGGCGGATGTAAGGTGGTCGTTGCCGGCGGCTGACGTATGGCCGGCGCCCGTTCCCGTAAGAGCCATAATTTGTACCTCATCGAAACATTCTGAAATGCGGCTCTAGTGGCCGCACTGCCCGAAGTCGACGGCGACATGGTTAACAATATATTTACGCTGGCAACCATTGCCCGAGACTTTGGTCGCCGCTAGTCTCGGCCTATGAAAAAATCATGGCATCAAATGTCCGCCCTGGCCCTCGGCAGGGGCATCGCCGGCGGTGACATCGATCCGGTGGCGCTGACCGAACATTTCCTTGACCGCATGAATGACGGCGACAGCGACCGGGTGGTTTACCTGACCGCCATGCCCGAACGGGCCCGGGCCGAGGCCAAGGCCGCCGCCGGCCGCGCTGCCGCCGGCCAGCGCCGGGGAGCACTCGACGGCGTGCCCATGTCGTGGAAGGATCTGTTCGATAGCGCCGGCACGCCGACCACCGGGGCCTCGCCGATTTTTGCCCAGCGGGTGCCCGACAGGGACGCCACCTTACTGGCCCGGGCATCCCGCGCCGGCATGGTCCGCCTGGGCAAGACCAACCTCACCGAATTCGCCTTCTCGGGCCTCGGCATCAATCCCCACTACGGCACCCCGGCCAACGCCTATGACGCGGCCGTGGCGCGGGTTCCAGGGGGCTCGTCGTCGGGCGCTGCGGTATCCGTGGCCCGCGGGCTGGCGCCGGCGGCCATCGGCAGCGACACCGGCGGCTCGGTGCGCATTCCCGCCGCCTTCAATGGTCTGGTCGGGCTCAAGACCACGGCCGGGTTGCTGCCTCTCGACGGCGTCATCCCGCTGTCGCAGAGCCTCGATACCGCCGGGTCCCTGACCCGCGACGTGGCCGACGCCAATGCCATCTTCGCCGTGCTCGCCGGGCGCCGGCCCGCTGATCTCGGCGCCGCTTCCCTTCGCGGCGTGCGCCTGCTGGTACCCACCAACGTCATGTGGAATGGCGTCGAGGCGGGCAACGAGCAGGCGGTGCGCCGCGCCATCGAGCGGCTGGCCGCCGCCGGCGCCGAAGTGGTAAGCGACGACGTCCCCGAACTGACCGAAGTCCAGGACCTGTTCGCCAAGGAGGGGCCGTTGGTGGCGGCGGAGGCCTACGCCCGTTGGCAGGAGTTGGTCGATCACCACGCGGACAAGATTTATCACAATGTTCTCACGCGCTTCTGGGCCGGCTCCGAAATGAGCGCGGTGAGTTTCGAGAACCTGCGCCGTGGTCTCGACACCCTGTCGGAGCGGCTTCACCAGCGTCTCGCCGGCTATTCCGCCCTGGTCGCGCCGACCACCCTGATCGCGCCGCCGCCGATCGCCGAGCTTGAGGCCGACGACGATGCCTACATGGCGGCCAATGGCGGCGCCCTGCATAACACCACCCTGGGCAATGTGCTCAAGGTCTGTGCCGTGACTCTGCCTTGCGGCGGAACCGCCAATGGTCGTACAGACGGCGCCACCGATCTGCCGGTCGGGCTCATGCTCTACGCCCGGCCGTTCACCGAGGCGGCCCTGCTGCGTCTCGCCCAGGCCTGTGAAACCGCCCTCGCAGATATCCCGAAACCGACGCCCAAGCGATAGTCGCCGACGCCACTAGTTCCTGTGTTCCGGACCGCCCGGTCCGGACAGTAACTGGCCATGACTTCATCGCCGTCTTAATAATCGAATCGAGGACTCTCCCATAACATTTGGATTTTATGAGTCTTTTTGATATAATTACCGACTCGCGTTGCGATTGGATTCAGATTACGAGGGGCGACCCATGGCCAGCCGTATGACCGCCGCCGTCAAACCGGCGCTGCTACCGCCCGCCGCCGTGGCCTTCCTGCGCCGGCGATTCATCGAATTCGCAGGCGGCCTTCTGGGCGTCGCCGCCGTGCTCTTCGGTATCGCCCTGGCGAGCTATCACGCGGGCGATCCTTCGCTCAACACCGCCACCGGCCGCGCCGCCGAAAATCTTGTCGGCTATGCCGGCGCTATCGCCGCCGATCTGGCCTTGCAGTCGGTCGGTCTGGCCGCGGTGGTGCTGATCATCGCACCCCTGGCCTGGGCCTGGCGCATCGCCACCCATCATGGCTTGCACCGGCCCTGGCTGCGTCTTGGCTTGTTGCCCTTGTGCCTGATCGCCGTGGCGACGGGCTGCGCCGCCCTGCCTCATCCCGATGCCTGGGCCCTGGGCGGCGGCCTCGGCGGCATGGCCGGCTTGATCGTCTTCGACGCCATCATGGGACTGATCGTGCCGGTTGGCGGCAGCGCCGTCCATGTGGCCATCCTGGGATTCGCCCTCGCCGCCCTCACCCTGGTACCCGCCACCGGCTTGAGCGTGGCGGAGTGGCGCGGTCTCGGCGCCAGTGTTTGGCGGCTGGCCGCGTGGCCGTTCCAGCTTGTGGCGGGAACCGCCACCCGCCTCCGCGGCCGCCCCGAGAAAACCCCCCAGCCGGCCGCGCGCCAGCGTCAGGAGCCGTCCCTCAGGCGCCGCGAAGCGCCCCTCGACAGCGACGGACGGCGCGAGCCGACCCTGGGCCGCGATACGGCAACAAACGGCTCCGGCCTCCGCGAGACCGCCGCCAAGCTGGTCGCCATACGCAAACGCAAGAACCCGAAGGCGCATCAGGAGACCCTCGATCTGACCACCCCCGGGGAATACCAACTGCCGCCCCTCAGCGTCCTGTCCCTGCCGCCCGAGCAAGGCGCGCGCACGACCGATAACGACGATGCCCTAGCCCAGAACGCCCGCCTACTCGAGGCGGTTCTTAGCGATTTCGGGGTCCGCGGCGAGGTCGTCAAGGTACGCCCCGGCCCGGTCGTCACGCTTTACGAGTTGGAACCGGCGCCGGGCACCAAATCGTCGCGGGTTATCAGCCTGGCCGACGATATCGCCCGCTCCATGAGCGCCATATCCGTGCGCGTGGCGATCATCCCCGGCCGTACGGTCATCGGCATCGAGTTGCCCAACACCAAACGTGAGACGGTTTATCTGCGCGAATTGCTGGCGGCGCCGGAATACGAAAGCAAGGCGGCGAAACTGACCCTGGCGCTGGGCAAGGACATCGGTGGCACGCCGATCATGACCGATCTGGCGCGCATGCCGCACCTGCTGGTCGCCGGCACCACCGGCTCGGGTAAGTCGGTGGCCATCAACACCATGATCCTGTCGCTGCTCTACCGGTTGCCGCCGGACCAGTGCAAATTCATCATGATCGATCCCAAGATGCTTGAGCTGTCGGTCTACGACGGCATCCCCCATCTGCTGGCCCCGGTGGTCACCGACCCCAACAAGGCGGTGGTCGCCCTCAAGTGGACCGTGCGCGAGATGGAGAACCGCTACCGCGCCATGTCGCAGCTCGGTGTGCGCAA
>JAYGEF010000132.1:0-3867 GCA_046582535.1 Alphaproteobacteria bacterium | reverse complement strand
TGGCTGTGGCCCAACACCTGCATTCTGCGTTTCCCCGGCACCGCCAACCTGTCGGTCTGGCGCATGATCCCCACCGGCCCGGAGACCACCCGCGAGATTTTCGATTTCTTCCTGCTCGACAAGACCGTCGACGACCAGAGCAAGGACGCCATCGATTACATCGACAAGGTGCTCCAGGTCGAGGATATTGCCGTGGTCGAAAGCGTTCAGCGCGGCTTCCATAGCCGGGCCTACGATCAGGGCCGCTTCATCGTCGATCCCGATCGCGGCGCCGCCAGCGAGCACGGGGTCCACCATTTTCAGGCGCTGGTCCGCCAGCACATTGACGGATAGCCGCCATGGCCAGCGCCGGCACCGCCCCGTTCATCCCTGATCGCCCGTTCGACGACGACCCGACGCGTTCCTATACCCTACCGGCGCGGTACTACTGGGACCCGGAAACCTATGGCCGGGAGATGGACGTTATTTTCGGTCGCGGCTGGGTCTGTCTCGGCCATGGCGAAACCTTGCGCGAGGTCGGCGCCTACGCCACCTTCGTGGTCGGTGACCAGAATGTCGTCGTGGTGCGCGGCAAGGATAGCGTGCTGCGCGGGTTCTATAACGTCTGCTCCCATCGCGCCCACGAGCTGCTCAAGGGCGCGGGCCGCACCAAGGTCATCACCTGCCCCTACCACGCCTGGAGCTATCATATCGACGGCACCCTGCGCAGCGCCCGGGGCAGTGAGAAGGTCGAGGGCTTCAACAATGACGACTTCTGCCTGACCCCGGTCAGGGTCGAAGAGTTTTGCGCCTTCGTCTTCGTCAACCTCGACAATAATGCGGCGCCTCTGGCCGTGCAGTCGGGCGGGCTCGAAGCGGATATTCGCGGCTTTGCGCCTGACCTCGATCAGTTGACCTACGCCCACCGGCTGACCTTCGACCTGAAGGCCAACTGGAAAAACGTCATCGACAACTTTCTCGAATGCTATCACTGCCCGACCGCCCACCCGGCGTTTGCCGGGCTGATCGAGCTCGATACCTATCGCATCGTCAACCACGGCATCTATTCGACCCATCATGCCAGGGCCGGCAGCCGCGAGAACAAGGCCTACGATACCATCGACGCGGACGTACAGGATCACGCTGTATGGTGGCTATGGCCCAACACCTGCATCTTACGATTCCCCGGCAGCGGCAATATCATGACCATGCGCATGATCCCCACCGGGCCCGAGACGACCCACGAAATCATTGATTTCTACTTCCTCGGCAGCACGCCGGATGCGGCCCAGACCGAAGCTATTGCCTACGTCAACGACGTGCTCACCCCCGAAGACATCGGCATCGTCGAGAGCGTTCAGCGCGGACTCCATAGCCGAGGCTACAACCAGGGCCGTTTCATCGTCGACGAGGAACGCTCCGGAATGAGTGAACACGGCGTCCATTATTTCCACTCTCTAGTGCTTGATGCTCTGACAGACTGACGATCAGGGAATCCACCTTGTAGACGGACATGGTGGTTTATGAGTAACCTTAACGTTAGAAATGCGGCCCGCCATGGGAGACGGAGCCGTCGGATGGGCTTGCGTCCATCGCCACGCACAACAATTCGACCTTAAATTCTTGGGAGGTACCAATGCTTCACACGATCAGAAATGCCATGTTCGGTCTTGCCGGGCTCGGTCTGCTTGCCGCGTTCGGCCTGGCGACGCCAGCCACCGCCGGCAGCATTCCGGAAAACAACGACCCCATCAAACTGGCCATCAACGAGTGGACCGGCCAGCACATTTCGACTCACGTGGCCGGCGAGGTCCTCAAGCGCATGGGCTACACCGTCGAATACGTCATCGCCGGCTATTACCCGCAAATGACGGCGCTCGAAGACAATACCATCAGCGCCACCCTGGAGATCTGGAGCTCCAACATCGGCGAGAACTACGACAAAGCGCTGGCCTCGGGCAACGTCATCGAGATCGGCGATCTCGGTCTTGAGCCTCGGGAAGCCTGGATGTACCCCAAGTACGTCGCGAGCATGTGTCCGGGCCTGCCCGATTGGACGGCGTTGAAGAATTGTGCCGATCTGTTCTCATCGCCGGAGACCTTCCCCACGGGCCGCTTCCTCGACTACCCGCTGGATTGGGGCACCACCAACGTCGACCGAATTAACGCCCTGGGACTCGATCTTGTATCGATTCCGTCGGGTGGCGAAGGCGCGTTGGTCGCCGAGATCAAGAGCGCGGTATCACGCAAGGCCCCGCTGCTGCTGCAGTTCTGGGCGCCACACTGGCTCCATGCGGATATCGAAATGGAGATCGTCCAGCTGCCGCCCTATGCGGCGGGTTGCCACGACGACGCGTCCTGGGGCGTCAATCCTGACTCCACCTGGGACTGCGACTGGGAGCTCGGCTACATCAAGAAGATGGTGTGGATCGGACTCGGAGATAAGTGGCCGGGTGCGCTCAAGCTGCTTCAGGCGTACACCCTGACCAACGCCGCGCAGAATGCCATGATGGCCCAAATCGACGTCGAGGGCCGGGACATTACCGAGGTCGTCAATGAGTGGCTCGACGCCAACGAGTCCACGTGGAAGCCCTGGGTTGATCAGGCCATGATGTAAGTGCCCTCGGGCAATCGAAACAATGTACGGGGCCGGGCAATTGCCCGGCCCCGCTATATGCGGCAAAATTGAATATGACGAATGACCTTACCGCCAACGGCGACATCAAGCTGTCGTGCCGTAACCTGTGGAAAGTCTACGGCGACCAGCCCGGCGATTTTTTCAATGGTTCCGATGGCGCCATCGCCAATACCTCGGATCACATTGGCCAGATCCGAGGCGCGGGCCATATCGCCGCCGCCTGCAACGTCAGCTTCGACGTCCGCGAAGGCGAGATCTTTATCATCATGGGGCTGTCGGGCTCGGGAAAGTCGACGGTGGTGGGCTGCCTGTCGCGCCTCGTGGAACCCACCGCCGGCGAAGTAATTTTCGACGGCGAGGACCTGCTCAAGGCCTCGCGCGCCGAACTTATCGAGATCCGCCGCCATAAAATGGGCATGGTGTTCCAGCATTTCGGGTTGATGCCTCACCTGACAGTGCTCGAAAACGTCGCCTTTCCCCTCAAGGTCCAGGGCATCGGTCGCGAGCAACGTTTTGCCCGGGCCCAGGAAATGCTCGACCTGGTCGGCCTCGAAGGCCGCGAGGCGGCGTTCCCGCGCCAGCTTTCCGGTGGCCAGCAGCAACGGGTCGGCATTGCCCGCAGCCTCGCGGTGGAGCCCGCCGTGTGGTTCCTCGACGAGCCGTTCTCGGCGCTTGATCCGCTGATCCGGCGTCAGATGCAGGACGAGTTCCTGCGTCTCCAGAAGCTGCTCCACAAGACCATCGTGTTCATCACCCACGACTTCCTTGAGGCCCTGCGCCTGGCCGATCGCATCGCCATTATGAATGACGGGGAGATCGTCCAGATCGGCACCCCGGCGGAGGTTGTCATGCAGCCCGTCGACGATTACGTCACCGAATTCACCCAGGACGTGCCCCGGGGCAAGGTCATTACCGCCGGCGATATCATGTCGGCGGACACCACCGACGCCGATGGCAGCGCGGCGGTCAAGGTCGATACCACGCTCGAGAAACTCATGCCGCACTTCGGCCAGCGCATGACCCCGGTGGCGGTGGCTGGTGATGACGGCACTGTGATTGGACAAGTCTCGGCTCAGGATGTTCTTTCGGCTCTCGCGACCGCCGAGGACGGTTCGCCATGACGACCGTCGAAGAAGTCCGTGGCCTGGTCGATAAAACACCCTTCCGGCGCGCCGATTTCGGTTTGCTGACGTGGCTGATTGTCGCCGTTATCGCAGCCGGCTGCTTCTATTTCCGTGGCGAATACAAAT
>JAYGEF010000130.1:0-4360 GCA_046582535.1 Alphaproteobacteria bacterium | reverse complement strand
CTGGCGGTAGGTGGTCAGCCGGTCGCTGTTGCGCATGGGTTCGTCGTACATCCAGTTGAGTTCGAGCTGGCCCGGCGCGTCCTCGTGATCGCCCTGGATCATGTCGAAGCCCATGGCCTGGCAATATTCGATGACCCGCATGAATACCGGGCGCAGGCTCTCGAACTGGTCGATGTGATAGCAGTTGGGCTTCGAGAATCCGCCATCCGGCTGACCGTCTGCGCCGCGCTTCAGCCACATCATCTCGGGCTCGGTGCCGATCCGCAGATGGAGGCCGTCGTGCCTGGCCTTGAACTCGTCGTGAATCATCCGCAGGTTGCCGCGGCAATCGGAGGTCAGATGGCCGCCCGGATTGTCCAGCTCCTCGCGGTTGCGGAAGCAGGTGCAGAACACCCGCGCCACCCGTTAGTCCCAGGGCAGTTGGCAGAACGTGTCGGGGTCGGGAATGCCGACCAGTTCCGAGGACTCGGGGCCGTAGCCGATGTACTCGCCGTGACGGTCGACGAACAGATTGGCGGTCGAGCCGTAGACCAGCTGGAAGCCCTTGCCGGCGATGGCTTCCCAATGGTCGGCGGGAATGCCCTTGCCGACGATGCGGCCGGTCACCGAAATGAACTGGTAGTAGATGTAGGTGATGCCGAACTCGTCGATCTTGGCGCGGACCTGCTTTACCAGTTCGTCGCGGCCGTCTTGTCCTACATGTGCCTCAAGATCCGTCATGGTATGCCTCCCAAAGTCATCCAAAAGAGATGAAGTTCACCGATTGCTGGGGTCTGCCCCCGCCGGCTTCGTGATTATGTCGTCTCGAATTTCCCGTGTCATAATCTATGTTGCCTCAGCTCCACGGGAACGGGCTGTTGGACACCGGATGGAGCTTGCCTGCGGCGTAGCGCGACAGGCGGAATGGCTCGAGCAGGGCGCTGGTGTCGCCCATCATCTCGGCCGCCACCAGCTTGCCGATGCCGATCATTTTGTAGCCGTGGTTCGAGTCGGCGATGATGTGGCAGTTCTGGTGGAATGTGTCGATCACCGGGAAGCTGTCGGGGGTAAAGCAGCCGATGCCCCCCGAGGGCTCGTCCTTGTAGTGGCTGATCTGGCCCGAGAAGCGCTCCTGGCAGAACGCCAGGGCCGAGCACCACATGTGGGCGAACTGTTTGTCGACGATGAACTCCGGCGAGTCGGCACCGTAGGGGTCGACCTGCACGTCGTCCATGGGCTTTTCGACCTTGTAGGGCATGGCGCCGCCCTGAATGCCGCCGAAGTTGAAGTCGGGCTTGTAGTAGATGCCCCACATTTCCTCGGTGATGATCGAGCCGTCGATGTCTGACTTGAGCGGCGTGTCGGTATCCACATGGATCACCGGCGGCATCTTGCCGTCGTTGGTCTTCTGCAATTGCGGATCGACGCCCAGGGTGCCTTCTTCCAGGCACCAGTAGCGCCACATGTCGATGTTCTCGTGCAGCGCGCCGTCGGCGCCCTTGATGGTCACCGTGGCGGGCAGGTCGAGCATGGCCCACAGGGACCGCACCCAGGGACCGACGCCTATGGCGACAGCCTCACAGGCTATATCGCCTTTGTCGGTTTCCACCGCGCTGACCGCGCCGCCGACGATCTTGAAGCCGGTGACCTCGACCCCGGTCATGATGCGCACGCCTTCGTTCTCAGCCTTGGTGGCGAGCCCGTACATGGACGCCGTGTTGTTGGCGTAGCCGCCCTTCTTCTCGTGCAGTACCGAGGTGATGCCCTGGGCCCGCCAGTCGCTGAACATCTCTTTCATATAGGCGGCGCTTTTATCGGCGCCCTCGATGAACGTCGACTCGTAGCCGATGGCCTGCTGCTGCTCGAAGATGGTGCCGATGTCGTCGCGCATGGACTCAGCACTGATCTGCATGTAACCCACCGGGTGGAAGCTGTAGGCTTCCATGTCGCTTTCCCAGACCTCGACGCATTGGGCCATCAACTCACGCATGGCCGGCTGGAAATAATTATTGCGCACCACACCGCAGGCGATGCCGCTGGCCCCGGAGGCGATGGCGCCCTTGTCGAGCAGCAGGATGTCCGCGCCGGTGCCGCGGCCCCGGGCCTTGAGCTCAAGCGCCAGATGATAGGCGGTGCTGAGGCCGTGGATGCCAGCGCCGATGACGACATATTTGGCGTGGTCAGGAAAAGCCATTTCGAAATTTTCCTCCGGCTACGATTGCAAGCGGTTCAAATCGGACTTGACTAGGGCGGCAATTGGTCCGACCATTGTATATACCAATTATGGCCCATATAAACCAATTTTCACCTATAGAAAACCGCAAATGAGCACAGTGTCAAGAGGTAGCCGGGAGGAACCGTTGGGCGGTGCTCAGACCGCGTTGGAAACGCCTTCGTCGGGGGCGGGTGGAAACGGCTACCCCAGCGCCCGCGGCGCCGCCGGCATTGCCGCCTATTTGCGCCGGGCGATCTTCGACGGCGTCTATCGTTACGGTGAGCGGCTGCCGGCCGAGCGCCAACTTGCCAGCGCCTTGTCGAGTTCCCGGACCACGGTTCGCGAGGCCCTGCGCATGCTCGAGCAAGGCGCCCTGGTGACTCGCCGGGTTGGCAGCGGCACCTATGTGAGCTTCCGCCCCGAGGCCGCCGAGAACGAAGTTGCCGAGATCACCAACCCGCTGGAGCTGATCGACGTACGCCTCGCCATCGAGCCCCCTATGGCGCGCCTCGCCACCATCAACGCCACGGCCAAGGATATGGCGGCCATGGCCGCGGTCATGACCCGGCTCGAGGCGTCCGGCGGCGATGCCAATTACTTCACCAAATGGGACCGGGAGTTTCACCAGGTCTTGGCTGACGCTACCCACAATGCGTTGATGGCATCAATCTACCGTCACGTGAACCATGTGCGCGGCCACGCCCAGTGGAGCGCCATGAAGGACAAAGTCCTGACCAGCGAGCGGATCGACGCCTACAATCTTCAGCACCGTGCCCTCTTTCACGCCCTGCGCATTCGCGACGGCGAGGCGGCGGTGCGGGTCATCAGCGATCACCTCGACGACGCCCGGCGCCATCTGTTGGCTGGCTAGACCAAGGTTTCCCGCCGGTTACAGGCCGCCTGGCGCGCGCCCCGACAAGGCCCGGCACAGGCCGGAAAACATCGGCAATTTCGCTGTCATACATCTATCCACCATTCCTGTGGATAACTTTGTCTACAAGTGCGTTTTGAGGAGTGGCATGGCGCGGCAGCGTTGACTCGTCACCAAATTGCCTAAAAAATAGGCAAATTTCGTAACTAATTGTTTTTTATAGTATTATTCAAAGTCAACTCAAATTTAGCTGGTAACTACAATCAATTTGCCATGATGTTCGCCGGGTCAACCAAGGCACTGTGTACAATTTACACCGTGTTCGCTAAACCACGGTCATCATTGAGAAACTGGTTAACGGGCCGTTAACTATTTCCGGCGTGACGTTCGATCTCAATACCGGCGCCGGCGGCCTCGGAAATGGCGCCGGGTTTCTCGACCCGTACCCGGGCGTGTAAAACCAAGGGGTTGGCCATGCAGAAGTCGCCAATACGATCGGCCAGGGTCTCGACCAGGTTGATATGGCCGCCGTCGATGATCGCCTTGACCCCGGTGATGACCTCATCGTAGTCGAGCACGTTGTCGATGCTGTCTCCCAGGGGCCTGCTGCCGTCCATGGTGAGGTCGATGTTAATGCACACCTTTTGGTTGGCGTCGCGCTCGAAGTGGTGAACGCCGATCCAGCAATCCAGCACCAGATCGCGAATGAACATGTGGCGGGTCTGCCGGTCATTGTCATCGAGCGCCGCCGGATGGAGTGGCGTGGGCTGTCTCATGGCGTTGTTGACTCCTGATATGGCGTGCCGGCCCGCACTCTAGGCCGCGCCCGCGCCGCCCCCTGGCGGCGGCTGGGAAATGAGGTGTTCACCGCCGTCCAGGGCGATCATCTGGCCGGTCATGGCCGGGGATTCGAGAATAAACCGCAGTGCCCGGCAGATCTCCTCGGGCGTGGTGCCACGGCCCAACGGCAGGCGTGCGCAGGCGGCCGCGAACTGGTCGTCGCTCTGACGCTTGCTCGGCAGGGCTGGTCCGGGTCCGATGCCATTGACCCGCACGGTGGGGGCGAGCTCAAGGGCCAGGGTGCGGGTCAGGCTCCACAGGCCGACCTTGCTCACCGTATAGGACAGGAAACCGGCGCCCGGGTTCCAGACCTGCTGGTCGAGCATGTTGACCACGTTGCCTTCGGCGCCGTCGGGCAGGGCCGCCATGAACCCCTGGGTCAGAACCAATGGGCCGCGCAAATTGACATTGAGATGGGCGTCCCAGGAATCCCGGGTGGCGCTTTCCAGACGATC
>JAYGEF010000188.1:0-13496 GCA_046582535.1 Alphaproteobacteria bacterium | reverse complement strand
CATCCGTATACCAAGGCGCTGCTCTCGGCTATTCCCCACCTCGACCCGGACGCGGAAAAAACGGCGATCAAGCTTGAAGGCGAAATTCCGAGCCCGATAAACCCGCCGTCGGGCTGTAAGTTTCACACGCGCTGCGCCTTCGTCCAGGACAGATGCCGCAACGAGGAACCGTCCCTGGTCGTCAAGGACGACGGTCATCAGGTCGCCTGTCATTTTGCCGACGAACTCGCTGACCAACTGGCGGCCTAGACCGGTCCTTCGGGGAGCGCTTAAGCCGCCGTTTTTCGGACTCGCCGATAATGCATATTCTGACCGTTCTTGCCGCCCTTTCGCTGGCGGCGTGGCTCTATCTGGTGTTCTTACACGGTGGCTTCTGGCGCGCCGACCAGCGCCTGGAGGCAACGTCGGCATTCCACGGTGACTGGCCCGGCGTGGTGATGGTAGTGCCGGCACGGGATGAAGCCCCGGTCATTGGCCGAACGGTCGCAGCCCTGCTGGCCCAGGATTATACCGGCGACGTCGCCCTGATCGTGGTTGACGACCGCAGCGCTGACGGCACTGCCCGTGCCGCGCGCACCGCCGCCCCAGGCGATGATCGCTTGCACATTGTTGACGGTACACCGTTGCCCGCGGGATGGGTCGGCAAGATGTGGGCGCTGTCTCAGGGGGTCGCGCGGGCCGCCGAGATTCTGCCCGAGGCGGGCTATTTCCTGTTCACTGACGCGGACATCGATCATGACCCGGGGGTGTTGCGGGCGCTGGTCGACAAGGCCGAAAATGAGCGCCTGGATCAGGTCTCGCTCATGGCCTGGCTGCGCTGTGAGACCGCCTGGGAGCGATTGTTGATCCCCGCCTTCGTGTTCTTCTTCCAGAAGCTCTACCCCTTCCCCTGGGTCAACGATCCGCGCCGCAAGCTGGCGGCGGCGGCGGGCGGTTGCGTGTTGCTACGGTGCCGCGCTCTGGACCGGGCTGGCGGCATTGCGGTTATCAAGGCAGCGCTGATCGACGATTGTGCCCTGGCCCGGGTGATCAAACCGGGCGGCGCCATATGGCTTGGCTTGACGACCATGAGCCGCAGCCATCGGCCTTATGCCGCCCTTGGTGATATCTGGAATATGGTCGCCCGCTCGGCCTATACCCAACTGCATCACTCCCCCTGGTTGCTCGCCGGAACCGTCGCCGGCATGGTGGTGATTTATCTCGCACCGCCGGCGGCCTTGGTCTGGGGCATGGTGACCGGCCACGGCGGTCTGATCGCCCTGGGCGCCGCCGCCTGGTTGCTTATGGCCCTGGCCTACGGGCCGACCCTGGCGCTCTATAGCCGACCCCGGGTTGCCGCCGTCTTGTTGCCGGTTGCCGGTTTCCTCTACACCCTGATGACCGTGGATTCGGCGCTCCGTCACTGGCGCGAGCGGGGCGGCGAATGGAAGGGACGGGTGCAGGCTAAGAACTAACCGCGCCGAATTGAATCGGTCAGATTGAGATATCGTTAAATCTGTCTTTACGAATCACCCGCTATAACGGGCCCCATGCTTGCACTTTCCGCAGCGAAGGGTTCCGATTCAAAGGCGGAATTCAAGGCCGGCTTTAAGGCCTACCGGGAGGGCGATTTCGATATTGCCCTGGAGAAATGGACTCCGCTGGCGGACGAGGGCGCCGTCGAGGCCCAGGTCAATCTGGGGATCATGTACGCCAAGGGTGAAGGGGTTGAAAAAACCCGGACACCGCCTTTGGCTGGTACAGCAAGGCGGCCGAGAGCAGCCACCCCAAGGCGACTTTCAACGTCGGCGTCATGTACGAGAACGGTCAATCCGTCGCGCAGAGCTACGACGACGCCATGACCTAGTACAAACGGGCCGCCGATCTTGGCTACGGGCCGGCCTGCCACGCCATCGGAATTCTCTATCAACGCGGTCACGGGGTCGAGCAAAGCAACGCTGAAGCAGTGCAGTGGTACCTGTCCGCGGCTGAAAAAAACAATGTCGGCGGCCAGTTCGCTCTCGGCGCCATGCTTGAAGACGGCGAAGGCGTCCCGGTCGATCCCGTGCACGCGGGACAGCTCTACAGCGAGGCGGTTCGCCGTGGCCACCTTGAAGCCCATTATCGGTTGGGGCGGCTCTATGAATTCGGCCAAGGCGTTGATCAGGATCACCACGAGGCCATGCGGCTCTATACGGAAGCCACCGATCGCAACCATTGGCCATCTCATTTCCGCATCGGTGTGCTGCACCAGAATGGCCTCGGCACGCCCCGCGATGACGATAAGGCGCTGTCCTGGTTCCGCAAGGCGGCGGACGCCGAATATGCCGAAGCTCAATGCATGGTCGGCAAGCTTTACGAGACCGGCCGCGGCGTCAAGAAGGACGAACAGAAGGCGGGGCGCTGGTATGTCATGGCTGCTGGCCAGGGTGACCCGGGTGGTTGTCATGCTCTTGGGCTGGCCCAGGAGTTCGGCCGTGGCGTACCGACCAGTCTTGAGGAAGCCGTCGCCACGTATAAAAAAGGGGTCAGCCAGGACCACGGCCCTTGTTGCTATCAGCTGGGCCTGATGTATCAAAAGGCGCGCGGCGTCAAAGAGGATACGGCGCGGGCGCTTGAGTTGTTTATTCAGGGTGCCGAAGCGGGCTATCCAGCGGCCCAGAACTACTACGGCATGTTGCTTCTCAAGGGCGACATGGGTGTGACCCAGGACGACCAGCGGGGCTGCGAGTACCTGCGCAAGGCGGCCGAACAGAATGATCCCGAGGCCTGTTCAAACCTTGGCCAGGTTTTCCTCAAGGGCGAGGGTGCCGAACAGGACGCGGACAAGGCGATCTATTGGTTCCGCCATGGCGCCGAACAGGGCTTTGCCAGCGCCCAGTATTATCTTGCGCTGATGTACATCCAAGGCCAGTCCGTCGCGACCGATCTGGTCGAGGCCTACATGTGGCTCGATCTGGCGGTCAAGCAGGACAGCCGCGAGGCCCTGAAGACCCGTGGGCTTATTACCAAGCAGCTCTCGCCAGCCGAGATCAACGAGGCCGAAGAGCGCGTGGCGAACTGGAAGCCGACCGTTCCTTAATCGCTCCGGCGCTTGACCCGACAGCACAAAGAAAAAGGGGGCCGGCAAAAAAGCCGGCCCCAAGTTGGGGAATGCAAGGAGGACAACCTTTCTCAGGCGTCCGCCTTTTCGTACCATCCGATTTGCCACCTCGTCGGTGATGGGCATCACACTGGGCCCGAAAAACCCTAAAAAAATCAAGGATGTGACGACCGTCACACCAAATTCAGGCGAATAGTTCACCCCGGTCGGTATTTAGGGCCTGGCCGGTGATGTTGGCGGCCGCGTCGGAGGCCAGGAAAAGATAGCTGGCGGCCATGTCGTCGGGCTCCATTAAACCCGCGAAAGACTGGGCCGACAGAATATCCGCCAGGCAGTCGTCTTCACTACGGCCCTCCCGCTCGGCCATGATCGACAGCGAGCGCATGGCCGCGTCGGTGCGGACCCAGCCGGGGCAGACCGCATTGACGGCGATACCGCGCGGCCCGAGTTCGTCGGAGAGCGCCCGCATAAACCCGATATTGGCGTGCTTCGAAGCGCAGTAGGCGGTGAACCCGGCAGCCCCGGTGCGGCCCCAGACCGACGCGGTGATGACGATGCGCCCGCCGGGCTCCATGGTTTTGACCACTTCGCGGGTGACGTAATAGGTGCCCATGACGTTGATGTCGATGATCCGGCGAAACACCTCTTCGACCGCGTCGCCGGGCTCATCGATGGGCGTCAGGCGCTCGTAACCGGCATTGTTGACCAAAACGTCGAGTCGCCCCAGGCCGCCGACCACCTCGGCCACCCGGGCACGGTCGGTAATGTCGCAGATCAGGCCCTGGACCGGGTTGCCGGTCTCCGCCGCCAGCGTCGCCGCACTCTCGTGCACAGTGTCGTTGGTGGCGATGATCGACAGCGCGGCGCCGGCCTGGGCGAAACCGCGGGCCACGCCAAGGCCGATGCCGCGACTCGCGCCGGTCACCAGCACCCGCTTGCCGGTGAAGTCGAAGGTGTTCATTGGCCGTCTCCCTCGGGTGTCATCAGGGCGCGTTCGGCCATCTCCTCGGTGCGCCGGCCCTCGTCGCGCATGAGGTCGCGGACATGGTTGCGCAGATGGAAAAACGCCTCGGTCTCCTTGACCGTGATGTCGCGCTCGCCGGTAATATGGTCGCCGACCCGGACTTCCTCGACGATGGTCGCCGGCCGGGCCGAGAACATGAAAATACGATCGGCCAGATAGACCGCCTCCTCGACGTCATGGGTGACGAAGATGATGGCCTTGCGCTCGACCCGGTTGATTTCCAGAAGCTGGTGCTGAAGAAACTCGCGGGCCTGGGCGTCGAGGGCGCCGAACGGCTCGTCCATCAGCAGGATGTCGGGCGCCGCCGCCAGGGTCCGGGCAATGGCGACCCGCTGGCGCATACCGCCCGAGATGCGGTTAACGTAGTAATTCGCGAAGTCCTTGAGGTCGACCAACTCCAGGTAATGGCGGGAAATCTCTTCCTTCTCGGCCGCGCTGATATCGTCGCGGTAGCGGGTGCCGAAGCGGATATTTTCCAGCACCGTGAGCCAGGAAAACGACGTGTAGGCCTGGAACACCATGCCCTTCTTGCGGTCCGGGCCGGTCACCCTGTCGCCGTCGAGGTGAATGGTGCCGCTGTTGGCGGTCTCAAGCCCGCCGACGATTCGCATCAGTGTGGTCTTGCCGCAGCCCGACGGCCCCAGATAGACGACGAACTCGCCGGCCTGAATATCCATGGAGACGTTGTCGATGACGTGGACGTCGCCATGGCTGGCGTCGCCCTCGAAAACCTTGCTGACACCGTCAATGCGGAGAAATGGCATATCACCGGTCATTGCCCGCGGCCCTCAGAGATAGCGGAAGTAGCGGCGGTGGACGAAGCGGATCGCCTGGTCGGTAACCAGGCCGATGATGCCGACGGTGAGAATGCCGGCCATCACTTCGGGGGTCTTGACGAAACGCCGCATGGACCAGATGTAATGGCCGATGCCGGCGTTGGCGGCGACGATTTCGGCAATGATGATGTAGGTCCAGCACCAGCCCAGGGTAATACGCAGGTTGTCGATGATGCTGGGCAGCATGGAGCGGAAGACGATGTGCCAGGTAATCTGATTGGGCTTCGCCCCCAGGGTAAAGCCGGTCTCGACGAACTCGCGCGGTACCCGCTTGGCGTCGTCGGCAATCAGCAGCACAAGCTGGAAGAAGGTCCCCATCCACAGCACCGCGATCTTCGAGGTCTCGCCAATGCCGAACCAGATGATCAACAGCGGCACCAAGGCCGGCACCGGCAGATAGCGAATGAAGTCGACAATGGGCTCGATCAGGGTGCCGACGGCGCGATAGCTCGACATCCAGATACCGATGGGAATGGCGGTGACCGCCGACAACAGGAAGGCGCTCCACACCCGGGCAACGCTGATGCCGATGTCGTCGAGGAAATCGTAGTCGACCAGCATGGAGTAGAGCGCCGTCACCACCCTCCAGGGCAACGGCAGGAACCGCTGGGGGACGATTTCGAGCTGGGCGATGGCGTACCAGAAGCCGATGAAGCCGATGAAGGCGAAGATCGCCAGCACGGCGTCGGCGCGGCTGGTACTGGTGCCGCGATAGATGAACAGGTCGCGAATTTTCACGTCTTACCCTTAGGCACGGCCGTTTGGCGCAACGACGGTCACTGGAGGCCCGGGCGGCACAATACCGCCCGGGCCCGCCTGCGAACAGGACTAACGCGTGTGGCCGTCGAACAGGCCGTCGGTCAGGGTCGGATCGACCATGACGTCGAAGCTGATGGCCGCGTCCATCAGGTCGAGATCGACGTTGATCTCGTTGAGGCTGTCGATGACGCCGCCCAGCTTGGCGGTCCGGCCGCCGATGCCGAAGTAATCGAGGGCGTCCTCAAAGGTGGTATAATAGACGCCGCCCAGGTCACCGGCCATGATGTCGGGGGTGACGTCGTAGATCGGCGCCGCCACCGCCAGGAACTTGTCCGGGTCGTTGTTGTAGAGATCGACCGCCCGGTAGATGCCGCGCATCAGGGTCTCGTACTTGGCCCGGTGGGCGGCGTAGTCCTGCTTGTTGACGATGACCACATCGGTGATCAGGCCGTTGAAGTCGGCCGACGAGATCAGAATGTGGGCGCCCGTACGCTCGGTGTTGTTGACGATCTCGCTGAGCATGGGCTCCCAGGTCGCCACGGCGGCGACTTCGTCGTCCTCGAACACCGCGGCGGCGTCGTCGGTGGCGATCAGCCGCATGTCGACGTCGGCCAGGCTGTAGCCGGCCTGCTTCAGGGCATGGGCGACCATGACCGTGCCCGGGTGGTTGATCTCGCCGGCGAAGATCTTGCCGATGAGGTCGGTGACCTTGTCGATGCCGGGGGCGCCGACGACGCCGTCGGCGCCGACCGAAACGTCGATCACGCCGATGACTATGAGGTTCGAATCAGGCGTCAACGGCCGTGACATATGCTCGCCGATGGTCCGCATGGTGCAGTTGATTTCGTTGGTGTCGAGCGCCGGATAGACGTTGGCCCGGTCGTTGTCGAACACCCATGTTACCTCGACGCCCTCCTCGGCAAAGTAGCCGAGCTTCTCCGCCACCGTGGTCGGCGCGAAGCCGAACCAATAGGGGAAGGCGCATTTGACCAGCTCATTGGCCGACGCGGACGCCATGCCGCCCATTAATACCGTGGTGGCCACGAACAGACTCGTAGCTGCTCCAAGAACCAAACGTTTTACTCGTTTCATGACTCGTCCTCCCTAGGTCGCGTTTGCGACGTTGATCGCGGCACGCTCTGCCGCGCTATGCGAATTCCGTGTTCACCGCCTGAGAAATTCGGGCGACGTAGTGGTCGTACATGATGCGGCCTTTCTCGGCCGTCGAACCCTTGGCCGTGGTCAACGCCCCAGACGCTGGAACCCAGCTCTCGGCGGCCGGATAGACGTCGTAGGGCGGGAAGTCCGCCGGCGGATGGTCGGGAATCAAATCATCGCGTACCTTGTCTGGGTGGAGATGCATCATCAGCGAGGTTTCCATAACCGCGGCGTGCTCCAATTCGATGCCGGGAAAGCCGTCGGAAAACACCTTGTCGAGAACTTCCGGCGTGCAGAAGTCCCAGTATTCGAGGCGCATGGCCTTGAGGTCTGGATCACCGATCTGGCTCAAGGCGAGGTCGATGCCCTCGCCGACGAACCACTGGTTCTCGTAGTGGCCGACGATGGCGCAAACCTTGCGCAGGCCGTGGCGGTGCAGATCGCGAATGATGTCGCCGACGATGCTCACCAGGGTCGCGCCGTCGAGGTTGATGGTGCCGGGAAAGCCGGGCCCACCGCCCGACTTGGGCATGGATTTGTAGCCGTAGGTGATGGCCGTGGCGACCAGGCCGCCGACCTGGCGGGCAACGCCTTCGGCAATGGCCGTGGGCAACAGGGTGTCGACCGCGAAAGGCAGGTGAGGGCCGTGCTGCTCAAACGCGCCGCACGGTAAAAAAATTACCGGATCGTCTTTCACCCTGGCCTCGAACTCGGGCCAGGTGAGGTCGGCCATGAGAACACTGTCGATCATGGCAAAAACTTTAGATCACCAAAATTTATGAGTCCACTCAATCTTCCGTTACACTGGTTCGGCCTATTTTTAGCGGATCGACAAATGGCGGGATTGCGAGAAAGCCAGAAGGCGGGACGGCGCATACGGATGCTGGACGCCGCACGCCGCCATTTCCTCGAAAGTGGCTTTGAGACGGCGACCATCGAGGCTATCGCCGAGACCGCCGAGGTCTCGGCCGTTACCGTCTATAATTACTACGGCACCAAGCGTGGTCTGCTGCTGGCTCTGGTTGGCCAGAGCGACGATATCCTGATTGGCAAAATCGACGCCTTCATGACGACCCTGCCGGATGACCCGCTTGAGGCCCTGGCCGGCATTTCACTGGTGATTCGCGACCATAACCTGGGATACCTCAAGCGGCCGATCTGGTGCCATGTCATTGCCACCAGCGTGATCGAGGGAAGCTCCGGCTTCGGCCGTGCTTACGCGGCGCTGGACCAAAAACTCGGCGAGCTCTTCGGCCACTTGTTTGAGATACTGACGCGCCGCGGCGCCCTCGATCCCACCATCGACTGCGCGGCGGCGGGCCAAACCCTGTTCAAGTTGCAAAATGCCCGCTTCGTCGAATTCATGGCCGACGATGCCCTGACGCCTAGCGACATGGACCGACGTTTCCGCGGCGACATCGCCTTTGTCCTCGGCCACTACATAGCGGACCGCGACGCAATGTCGGCTTAGGGGACTCTCTTAGAGCCCGTCGAGCGGGATCAACTCGCTGTCGGCGCCGGCCTTGCGGGCCTCGAGCCAGGGCTGGTATGCGGGGTCGCTGTAGAATGCCTGGGCCGCGTCTTTTGACGGGAACTCGATGACCACCACCAAGTTGGGCGCATCGCCGTTGCTTTCAACGACGTCCATTTCCGGACTGCGCACCAAATACTTGCCGCCGTGGAATTTGACAATTGCCTCGACCGCCGGAACATAGCCCTCGATCCACGACGGATCTTTGATCATCACACGCCCTACCGCGTAGACTGACATTGCTTTTCCTCCCCTTGCTGGCCTCATCAAGGCCGTTCATTGGTTATCAATGATCGAACATTACAGGGTTGTTGCGTGGCCTGTTAGCCCTCCACGTGGTCAACTTTTCGCGGGTGCCGAAAAACGACGCACAACCCGCTCCATGGTCAGTCCCTGGATGACGATGGAGAAGATGACCACCGCGTAGCAGGCGGTAAGCATGAGTTCACGCTCGGCCGAGGGCGGCAGGGACAGCACCAGGGCCACGGAAATGCCGCCGCGCAGGCCGCCCCAGGTGAGAATCGGGATGGCGCCCTTAGAGAAATCCTGGCCTAGGCCTAAAATCGAGATCGGCCCGGCCACCGCCGCCAGGCGGGCGATCAGCACTAGGGGAATGGTCAACAGGGCGGCGATCAGCACGCTGGGCTCGCCGCTGATGGCCACCACTTCGAAGCCGATCAGCATGAACAGCAGCGAATTGAGGATTTCGTCGGCCAGGGACCAGAAGGTGTGAATGTGCTCGCGGGTGGTGTCGCTCATGGCTAGGCGGGTGCCGTGATTGCCGATCAGCAGCCCGGCGACGACCACGGCGATCAGCCCCGAGACATGCAACCGGTGGGCCACCGCGTAGGTCACGGTGACCAGGGCCAGAGTGATAATGACCTCGATATTGTGCTCATCCAGGGAGCGCATGGCGTAAAACGCAAAACAGCCCGCCGCTAGGCCGAGCAACGCCCCGCCGACCGCTTCGGCGAGGAACAGCACCGCTACCGAGCCGGCGCTGACCTCGGCACCGCCGGTGGCGATGGCCACGAGAATGGCGAACACCACCACCCCGACGCCGTCATTGAACAGGCTTTCGCCAGCAATCTTGGCTTCCAGGCTGGGCGGCACCGCGACCTTTTTGAGGATGCTCATGACCGCCACCGGGTCGGTCGGCGAGATCAGCGCGCCGAACACCAGGCAGTAGGTCAGGGGCACGGTCTGGCCGGTGGCCTGGAAGATGACGAAGGCGCCACCGCCGACGATGGCGGTCGAGATCACCACGCCGAAGGTCGACATGGCAGCGATCGCCCACTTGCGTTCGGCCAGGGCTGACAGGTCCACATGAAGGGCGCCGGCGAACAGCAGGAAGCTCAACAGCCCCTTCATGAGCGCCTCGGTGAAGTCGATCTCGCCGAGCATGGCGCGCACGGCGGCGCCGAAACCCCAGGCCGGGACCAAAGCGTCGGCTAAGAGAGCGCCCAGGGACACCGCCAGTGCGATGACCACCAGGCCGATGGTGTGGGGCAGCTTGAGCAGCTTGTGATTGATATAGCCGAACAGCGCGGCGAGACCGAGCAGTACGGCAATGAGATCGAAGGCGGTTTCCATGGTGGTGAGCAATCCCCAGGTTGAGGCGGACAGTGTAGCATTTTGAAATGCCGCGCACGGGCATTCCCGATGAAAAGATGCTATGACTGTCTTATCTTAGGGGAAGATCATGGGACGTCTGGTAATCGCGGCGGTCATCCTTGTCAGCTTCACCATGGCGCTGCCGGCGAACGGCGCCGAGACCCGCATTGCACTGGTGATCGGAAACAGCGCCTACGCTAACGTGCCCCTAGCCAATCCTGCGAACGACGCGCGGCTCATGGTCGCCACCCTGCGCGGCCTCGGTTTCCATGTGATCGAGCACATCAATGTGGACCGCAAGACCATGCAACTCGCCAGTTTCGATTTGCAGGACCGTCTCATCGAGGCCGGCAACGACGCCGTCGGTCTGTTTTACTACGCCGGGCACGGGGTTCAGGTCGGTGGTGACAATTACCTCATTCCCTTGAACACTTCGATCGAGAAGGAACGGGAAGTCGCCATCGAGGCGGTCAGCGCCAGCTTCGTTCTCAAGCAGATGGAGTTCGCCGGCAATCGCGTGAACTTCATTATCCTTGATGCCTGCCGCAACAATCCGCTGACGCGAAACTTCCGTTCGGAGGCGCGGGGCCTAGCGCGCATGGATGCGCCGCGCGGCAGCCTCGTTGCCTATTCGACCGGGCCTGGTCAGGTCGCCGCCGACGGCGTCGGATTCAACAGCCCATACACCCTGGCGCTGACGCGAATCATTCAGATGAATGGCGTGCCGGCGGAAAAGATGTTCAAGCTGGTACGCGACCGGGTGATGGAGGCGGCCAACGGCAGTCAAACACCGTGGGAGGAGTCGTCGCTTACAGACGCGGATTTCTATTTCGCGGGGGCGGCGGTCACTGCAGAGGCGCCGACGGCAACGGCGACGACTACGCTTGACAGTGGCGAGCAGGCGTTCCGGCAGGCCATCAAGGACAGCGCCGACGCCTACGACTATCTGGCCTACCTCGACGCCTATCCGAGCGGCATTTACGCCGCCCTCGCCAGGGCCCGCGCCGATGCCCTGGCGAAGCCATCCGCCAGCCAAGCGACACGCGATGCGTCGGTAACCGACCTCGCGTTCTGGAACGCCGTCAAGGACAGCAGCAGCGCCGCCGACTACGCGGCCTACCTGCAACAGTTCCCCGAAGGTGCTTTCGCGCCCCTGGCCCAGGTGCGGCTGACAGCGGCCGAAGAGCGTGCGAAAGAAGCGGCGTCGATCGAGGTTGCCGCGCTCACAACCCAGGACCAGACCCCACCGGCACAGTCATTATTGACCGAGACGGAGAATTATGACGGCGACTGGATTCTCGATATTTTTCATCACTGCGACAGGTCGAAGGGCGATACCACGGAGATAAAAATTTCCGACGGCGCGTTTTCAGCCGACTTTGGCTTGCCCGGTGTGGGTCGGGGCAACATCACGGGGCAAATCGATACTCATGGCATGCTATCGGCGACGGGTGCCGGAACTGCCTTCATATTCCTGGTTTCAACTCCCTACGAGAATGGTTCGTTCCAATCGGTCGCGAATTATACCAAGTATAAGTGGACGTCTCTTCAGCACCTGCCGCCATTCGAGATCGCAATGACCCGTATCTCCACGGCTGTTGGCGCCGCTCTGGTCGAAGAGCAACCTGACGACAGGTCAACGGCAGTAGCCGCGCTCGACACCCAGGGACAGATCCAATCGACACAGTAGGTCACAGCGGCGCCGGGAAATTTCGACGGCGATTGAATTCTGGAATTTTTCGATGAAGCCGATCCGTCGTCGGGTGACAGGGTCGAGACGACGATTACTGGCGGGGTATTTGTCCTCGAGTTCCGGGCCAACCGTTGGCGGGGCACCATGACGGGTGAAATTGATGGAAGCGGTAGGTTGACGGCGACCGGCACCGCCAAGCGGGGTGACGGCATCGGGACCTACCACTTGTCCGCGGCGCATAAGGATGGCGTTTTTCGGACAACGGTCACTGTCAACACCCAATGGACTCCCTATGCCGACTTCGTGCTTACCTTGTCCAAAGCCTCTTTCACCGAGTAGTTCCCTGCGGTCGTTGAGCCGTTCGACGGGGATGCGACGGAGGTTGCCGCGCTCGATGCCCAGGGCGCGCCACCATCAACGCGTGGATACAGAGTTCCGCAAGAGGTTTGCTCCCCGGAAATGGGACGTCCTTCGTCACTAACGTCAAGCCAGGGCAAGCACCGCGACCAGCCCTATAATCGCGCCGAAAATGATGATTCGCTCCTTGATCCGGGCGGCCCGGGCGCTGTTGGGCGGCGGCGCCAGAACCGAGTTTGCCCCATCGTCTTCCGTGGCGAGTAGCCGGGCGCAGCCTGTGACCCATTTGATCATCGGAGAACTGTGCCTTTCGGGCGATTGAAAGACAAGGCCGCCGCAGGGCCGGGGGTAAGCGCGCGGGCAATGGCAGTGGCGCCAGGCGGCCAATTTCACTACACTGTCGGCGGAAGGTGACACCATGACCCAATCTCCGCAAAGCGTGACGCTCGGCGTCATCAGCCTCGGCCTCGCCTTCGGCATCACCTGGTCCACCGGCATGATCATCCTGGGTGTCGCCGGCGCCGTGTTCGGCTACGGCCTTCCGGTGATCGACGCCATGTCGTCGGTCTATCTGGGCTTCGGTGCGAGCGTTGGCGGCGCTTTGGTCGGCGCCCTATGGGGCTTCGTCGACGGCTTCACCGGCGGCGTCGTCATCGCTTGGCTCTACAACTACTTCGCCCGACGCCAGGCCGGCCAGCCGCCGCCGACCAAGGCGGACTAGCTACCGGGCGGTATAGCCGCCGTCGATGACCAGGTCGGCGCCGGTCATGAAGGATGAATCGTCCGACGCCAGAAACACTGCCGCGCGGGCCATCTCCTCGGGCGTGCCGAGGCGGCCCAGGGGGTGCATGGGTTTGCCCCAGGCGGCCTCAGCGGCTTCCATGCTGCCCCATTTCGCGGCCATGCCTTCGGTCGCCGTGCCGCCGGGCGACAAGGTGTTAACCCGGATGCCTTGTGTAGCGTGATCCAGCGCCATACCCTTGGCCAGCATCAACAATGCGCCTTTGGTGACGCAATAGGTGGTTTGCCCGGCATTGGCCGCCTTGGCCATCTGCGACGCCACGTGGATGATGCTGCCGCCACCGCCCGCGGCCATGACCGGCACGGCGAAGCGGCTGGTGTGAAAGGCGCCGGTAATGTTGACGTCCAGCGCAAGGCGCCATTCCGCTTCATCGAGTTCCGGCAGGGTCGCCTCGCGGGTGAACACGGCGGCGCAATTGGCCAAAATATGGAGCCCGCCGAACGCGCTGACGGCGGCGGCGACGGCAGCCTCGACCTGGTCGCTCCGGCCCACGTCGCAGGTCTGGGCCTTGGCCTGGCCACCCTGGGCGGTAATCGAAGCGGCGGTGGTGGTGCCCGCTGCTTCGTCGATGTCGACGCATACCACCCGCGCTCCCTCGGCGGCGAATTCGCGGCAGATTGCGCCGCCGATGCCGCCGCCG